>VGTA01000095.1 GCA_016874875.1 Deltaproteobacteria bacterium
CACCTCCACCACCTCCACCTCCACCTCTTCCACCTCTTCCACCTCCTCCACCACCTCCACCACCTCCACCTCCCACGCGCCCACGCCGAGGGCGCCCGCGCCCTCCCCCTCCGCCGCGCCGGCGGCGCGCCGGCCCGTCGCCCCGTCGACCAACAGGGCGCTCAGGAGACGCTCATCGTCCACCTCCTCGCTCGGCGGCAGCTCCTGCGCCGCCGGGGCGACGCGGAAGAGGCGGGGCAGGAGGAGGGAGGGGTCGCGCGGCGCCCAGTCCACCGCCGCGGCGAGGGCGCGGCGCGCGGTGGGGGCCTCCTCCGACGCCTCCGCGAGCACCGACCAGCTCCACGCCTGCGTCCCCACCGCGATCAGGAGCAGGGCGAGGAGCGTGAGCGTGGCCTTGGGCTGCGGGCGAGGCCCCTCGCGCGCCGCGTCAGGTGCCATCTCCGGCGCGCTCTCCGGCGCGCTCTTCGGCGCGCTCTCCGGCGCGCTCTCCGGCGCCCTCTTTGGCGTCCTCTCTGGCGTCATCTCTCGCGTCCTCTCTCGCGTCCTCTCGCGTCCGCGCTGCGCCCACCGAGCGCCTAGAACTGGAAATAAATAAACGGCACCACCTCAGACACCGCCAAGCGCTTGAGGAGCAGCGCGAACGCGAACAGCGCCGCCGCCTGCGCCACGGAGGGGAGGCGCGTGAAGAGGGCGAGGGCGCGGTCAAACCACGCGCGGCGACAGAAGTGGAGGGCGAACCCGGCGAGCAGCGTCCACGCCACGCTCGCGTGCAGGTTGAGGAGGCTGAGCCCCCCCCCGGCGATCTGCCCCAAGATGCGCGTCGCCTCGTCGAGCGTGGGCGCGCGGAAGAACACCCAGGCGAAACACACATAGTGGAACGTGGCGAGCGCGCCGAGGGCGCGCCAGGCGGGGTGCTGGCGCAGGCGCTGGTAGGCGGCGTGGCCCGCGCCCCGCTCCTGCCCAAAGCGCAGCGCCGCCAGCGCCCCGCCGTGGAGCGCGCCCCAGATGAGGAAGTTCCACCCCGCCCCGTGCCACAGCCCCCCTAGCAGCATGGTGAGCATCAGATTCACGTACGTGCGCGCCGCGCCGCGTCGGTTGCCTCCGAGGGCGATATACAGATAATCGCGCAGCCACGAGGAGAGCGAGATGTGCCACCGCCGCCAGAACTCCTGCAGGTCGCTCGACTGGTAGGGCGTGCGGAAGTTGTCGGGGAACGAGAACCCGAGCAGCAGCGCTGAGCCGATCGCCACGTCGCTGTAGCCGCTAAAATCACAGTAAATCTGCAGCGCGTACCCATAGACGCCGAGGAGCGCCTCGAGTCCGCTGTAGCCGTCGGGCGTGGCGAACACCCGATCCACGAGGTTGATGGCGAGGGGGTCGGCGATCGCCACCTTCTTAAAGAGTCCGAGGGCGATGAGGTAGAGCCCGCGCCCGCTCATCTCGGCGGTCACGCGCGGGCGAGCGAGGAGCTGGTCGAGGAGGTCCTTGGCGCGGACGATGGGCCCCGCCACGAGCTGCGGGAAGAAGCTGACGAACAGGAGGTAGTGCGAAAAGCTACGCGCCGGCGTGAGCTCGCGGCGGTAGATGTCGATGGTGTAGCTCATCGACTGGAAGGTGAAGAACGAGATGCCCACCGGCAGGAGCGCCGTGAGGCGCCCGCCGGGCAGGTACAGCCCGTTGACGATCAAGGCGTCGATGAGGTCGAGGCGCGTCACGAGATCGTCGAAGCTCTCCATAAAGAAGTTGAGGTACTTAAAGACCCCGAGCACCCCGAGGTTGTACACCACCGACGTCAGCAGGTAGCGCCGCCGCCGCGCGGGGTCCTCGGTGGCGCTGATGCGCCCGCCGGCCCAAAAATCGAGCAGCGAGGAGCCCACGATCAAGAGCAGGTAGTAGGGGTTCCAGCACCCGTAGAACAGGAGGCTGGCGGCGAGGAGGAGCCGCAGGGCGAGGCGCGCGTAGTGGGCCACGGCCCAGTAGAGGGCATAGACGACGAGAAAGAAAGTGATGTACTCAAACGAGTTGAAGAGCAAGCCGCTAGCTCCTTGGGGCGCGCGCCCAGCACGGGCGAGCGCTACGCGCTCGCGATCGCGCCGCGCTCACGCGCCGCGTCCCCCCCTCGCCTTAAACCTGTTGGGGCGCTCTTGTCAACTGTTGGCAGCGGGGCGCGAGCCTCAGCGCCCGCCGTGCACGCCTCAGCGCCCGCTGTCCACGCGGCGGCTGAAGCGCTGCGCGAAACGGTCGAGCTGGAGCAGGTCCCCCGCCCCGCCCTCCCCCACGAGGTCATCGAGGGTGACGCCCGGCTCGAGGTCGAGGGCGTCAAAGCGCACATCGAGGCCCACCGTCAGGTCGGGGGTGTCGTCGTCCCTGGGGAAGGGGAGGCGGGCGGGGTCGAGGGCCTCAGCCCCAAAGTACACCACCCAGCGCCCCGCGCCGCCCCGGAACGACACGCGCAGCAGGTCCGCCCCCTCCGGCAGCGCCGGCGTCACGCGGCGGTAGGCGGGCTCCCACGCGGCGACCTCGGGCAGGTCCATAAAGTCACCGGCGAGGCGCACGTCCTCGGGGAGCTGCCCGAAGCGACTCACGAGCCCCGAGAGGTCGCGGGGGATGCGGTTGTTGAAGCGGGCGCTCAGGGCGAGCACGAGGTACTCCCCCACCTGCAGCCCCGCGTAGGGCGGCGCCATGCGCATGGGCGTGAGCCCCCCCGCCTGAGACGTGGAGAGCCCGAGCGGCACAAAGCCCACATCCACCACGTCCACCCCGCTGAGGATGAGCGACACGGGGTCCCCCTCGCCCTCCACGGGCGGCGGCATGTCCACCGCCAGGCGCAGGGACTGCGGCTGCGCGGGGGCGAGGTCCACGCGCGGGAAGGCGTCGTAGTCGGGCACGAGCTCACGGCGGTCGCCGTCGGCGTCGTCGTCCGCCGCGTCCGCCACCAGCGGCACCCCCGCCAGCTCCGGAATCACCTGCACGCCGTGGCTGAACTGGTCAAAGAAGGGGAGGAGCGTGGAGAGCACGCGCCCCACGCTCAGGCGCTGCCCCTCGAGCAGCGTGAGGAGCGTCGTGAGGCCGATGCGCCCCCCAAAAGACCAACCGAGCTGGAAGCCGGGCTGCGCCACCACGCGATAGCGGTCCTTGACGCTAAAGTCACCCAAGAAGGGCACGCTCGCCGAGAGCACGAGCCCGCCCGGGAGCGGCAGCGTGGCGTTGATGGGCCCGGCGTTGACCTCCGTGAAGAAGAGCTGCCCGATGAGGTCGAGGAGCGAGATGCTCGACACCCCATCGGCGAACGAGGCGCCCGCGAGGCCGAGGGAGACCTGCCCCTGCGGCACCCGCGAGAAGTCCAGCTCCCCCGTGAAGCCCGCCACCACGCTGTCGTCGCTGAGGGGCGAGAGGGGCAGGTAGAGGGCGCGGGGGCTCACGCCCACCACGGTGGTGGTGTCAAAGCCCGGCGCCATCACCGTGAGCGAGAGGCGCGCCGCGCCGGGCACATCAAAGGTCGCCACCCCCGCCGCGTCCGTCACATAGACCGCCCCGCCCGCGTAGATCTGCGCGCCGGCGAGGGGCAGCCCCGTGGCGCCGTCGGCCACGCGCACGCGCCAGCCCTCCTCCACGGGTGGCGGCGGCGCGAGGACGGGCAAGAGGAGGGGCGCGCTCACCACCGCCTCGCCCCCGCCCCCCGGGCGCCACGCCGCGCGCACCGCCGCCTCCCCCGCCGCGGGCCCCGCCGTGAAGAGGCCCTCCTGCGTCACCGCGCCCACGCCCTCCGGCGCGCTCGACCACTCAAAGCCCTGCGTGGCGATGATCTGCCCCGCCTCGTCGAGCCCCACGGCGCGCAGCGAGAGGCGCTGCCCCACCACGAGGGCGCGCGGGGCGGTGAGAATCAACACGCGCGCCACGCCCTCATCCGGCGGCGTCACGCACGCGCCCGCCTCGCACACCTCCCCGGGCGCGCAGTCGAGGGCGCCGCGACAGAGGCCCGGCACGCAGCGCCCCGCCACGCAGTCCTCGCCCTCGGGGCAGCCAAAGGAGTCCGCGCACGCCGCGCGCGCCTCGCAGCGCCCGTTGGCGCAGATCTCCCCGGGCGCGCAGTTGGCGTCCCCGCCGCACACGGGGATCAGCTCACAGTTCCCCGCCACGCACCGCTCCCCCACCCCGCACGCCTCGTCCCCAGCGCAGGGCTCAGGCAGGACGCAGATCTGTCGGCGGCAGAGGCGCCCGTCGGGGCAATCGGCGTCCTCCTCGCACTCCTCCGGCACGCAGGCGCCGTTGACGCACACGCCGCCGTTAAAGCACGTCCCGGGCCCAAAGCAGCGGTTGAGGCAGCGGCCGCGCTGGCAGAGCTCAAAGCGCCCGCAGTCGCTCGCGGCGGCGCACTCCGCCGCGCACACCCCCTCCTCACAGCGCCCCTCCGCGCAGTCGTCGTCCCCCTCACACGAGAGGGACTCCACCTCCGCGTCGACGAGCGCGTCGAGGGGGGCGGGCGGCGCCATATCCACGGGCGCCGCGTCCGGCGCGGGCGCCGCGTCCGGCGCGGGCGCCGCGTCTGGCTCCCCGCGCGCCTCCGCCTCGAGGCGCGGCTTAGGCGCGTCGTCGATACAGGCGCTCAGCGCCGAGAGCGCCAAGAGCGCCGAGAGCGCCGAGAGCGCCGAGCCCAGACGAGCGCGCAGGCGCCCCCCGGGGCGCAGGGGGGGGAGGGGCGACGGCAACGGCGACGGCGACGAGGACAACATCAGGCGGTCCCTTTCGAGGAGGTGGGCGAGGAGAGGAGGGGCGAGGCGGGCGCGCGAGCGGGGACACGGGCGCGCGGGCGCTCAGGCGCGCGTCTTTAAGGGAGCTGCGCGGGCGCCGGCGCCGGCGCCGCCGGCGCGAGGCCCGAGAAGCCCCGCGCCACCGTCGACAGGAGCTCAAGAGGGACGCTCAGCGCCACGCGCGCGTCGCGCCCCTCCACGCTCGCCGCCAGCGACACGCCCTCCGGGGCGCGCAGCCCCTGCGCGAGCATCTGAAGCGGGAGCGCCACAGACCCGCCGCGCCCCGGCTTGAGGTGCGCGAGGAGCGAGAGCGGCTCTAGATAGACGAGCAAGAACGGCGGCGCGCCCACCGCGGCGAGGGCGCGCGAGAGGCCGTCCGGGACCGCGCCCGCCGAGGAGGGGGCGCGGAGGGGCGCGAGGGACTCGCGCCAAGAGGGCCCGAAGCCCACGCCCACGAGCGCGGGGCCCACCCCCACGTGCGCGTCATAGAGCTCCTTGAGCTGAGGGCGGAGGGGGGCGAGGAGGGGCGGGGTGCGCGGCATGCGCGCCTCGAGGCGCACCGAGGGCGGCAGGCCCTCCGTCGCGGGGTCTGCGGTCACCTTGGCGAACAGGCCGAGGCGCTTGATCACCTTGGCGAGGGCGGGGTCCGCGTAGAGCGCCCAGAGCGCCTGGAGCGCCGCGGAGGTCTCAGGCTCCCCCTGGTGCCCGAGGAGGAGCCCCCAGCTCAAGGCGTCCCGCGACAGAGGCGCCGCCAGCGCCGCCTCCACGTGCGCGTCGGCGGCGGGCGCGGCGGGCGCGGCGGGCGCGGCGGGCGCGGCGGGCGCGGCGGGCGCGGCGGGCGCGGCGGGCGCGGCGGGCGCGGCGGGCGCGGGCCTCACGCCCGCGAACCACACCGCCGCCCCCGAGAGCCGCGCCGCCGCCGCCTGCGCCGCCGCCGCGTAGCGCGCGAGCGCCTCCGGCGCCTCCCCGAGCAGCGCCGCCCCCGCCTCCGCGTTCAGCGCCGCCGAGGCGGCGCGCAGGTGCTCTGGGCGGAGGTGGAGGGCGACGGCGAACGGGGTCTGCGCGGGGAGCGACGAGAGGAGCGGGTGCGCCTCCACCCTCAGAGACCTCAGCGCCCCCTCGAGGGCCGAGTCCGCCCGCGGACTCCACGAGGCCCGGAGCGCGAGGCGGTCCGGCTCAACGGCGAGCGAGACCGTCACGCGGTCGGAGTCGTCCGCGAGCGCCTGGAGCCAGCGCGCCCCCCCCGCCACCAGCGCCCGCTGGCGCGCCTGAGAGCGCTCCGACCCCTCTAGCGGCGCCGCGTCGAGCTCCGCGCGCGCCCGCTGCGCGAGGTCCCCCCCCCAGCCCACCGCGAGGCGCCGAGGGAAGAAGCGCGCCCCGCCGAGCCCCTCGAGGCGCGTGACGGCGAGCTGCTCATAGAGGGGGCGGAACGACGGCGCGAGGAGCTCCCGGCGCCGCGTGGACGCGAACATGTCCTGAGGCAGCGCGCAGAGGTAGAGCGGGTCGGGGTCCTGCTTATAGCGGCGGAGAATCAAGATCGGCGCGCCGCCCTCCTGCGCCTCCTCAAGGAACTCCCCGAGGGACGCCTTGAGCCCCGCGAGGTCACGCACGCCGATGAGGCGCACGTCATGGAGCGCGCCGTCGCGAGCGAGCTGCACAAAGCGGAAGGGCCTGCCCGTGTGGACGTGGGCGGGCGGCAGGAGCAGCTCCGTCTGCGCGAACTGGTTGAGCCACAGCCCCTGCAGGTCTATAGGCGTGGCGAGCAGGCGCGCCGAGGCGGCGCGGACCTCCTCAAAGACCTCGCTGAGGACGTTCATGCCGCCCACCGCCGCCACGTCCTCGCTCACGCGCAGCTCCTCAAGGGCGCGCGAGAGCCTAAAGGGCGGCGGCGGCGGGGCGGGGGGCGCGGCCTCCTGAGGGCGCGGCGCCTCCTCCCCGCAGCCGAGCAGGGCGCCCGCCCCGAGCCCCGCCATCGACAGCGACGCCATCGACAGCGACGCCAGCGCCGCGCCCTGGGCGCCCCTCATCCATCTCCCCACGCGCATCTCTCTTCTCATCGGACCACCTTTCGTCCAAAAGCCACAATAAAGAGCCCCCACAGCAGGGTCCCCAAGAGCGCCTCGAGCATCAGCGGCACGTTCATCCAGTCCATCGCGGCGCCCCGGAGGTCCCCGAAGCCGGAGGTGAACGCCGCCACGCTCAAGAAGAGACTCACGCCGAACTGGTTGAGCAGCGCGTCTTTGGGCAGCGCCGAGAAGGGCAGGTTGTCGACCGGGTGCAGCTTGTGGTGCCCGAGGGTGTAGACCACCGCAAAAAAGAACACCATCACCACCGCGGCGCGGACCGCCTTGAGCGGGTCGGTCCCGTAGCCGCAGCCCCAGTCGAGGAGAATCCAGTCAAAGAGCTCCACGAGCTTCGTCCACGGGCGCGACCACGCCGCGCCGCGCGCGCGGCGCTCGTTGACCTTAAAGCGGTAGAAGGCCCAGTCGTCGTAGGTGTAGAGGTGCTCGTGCTCATAGGAGCGCTTGAGGACGCCGTACTCGCGCATGGCCTTGGCGTAGTCGCCCTGCTCCTCGCTGAGGAGGCGCCCCTCCACCTGCTCCGGGCGCACGAGGATGCGCTCCGAGACGGTGTTCCAGAACGCCCAGCGCTGCGCGGGGCCCTGCTCGATGCTGTCGAGGTACACGAAGTCGTGGAGCTTGGCCTTGGAGAGGTCGAGCAGGTCCTCAAAGCGCGAATCGTTGAGCTCGAGCTTGAGCGCCACGTGGGCGCCGCGGAAGAGGGCGGGGCCGGCGAAGCGCGAGCGGTGGGCGGAGAGGCCGGCGGCGCACTCCGCGCTGCGGAAATCAAAGCGCTCCTCAAAGACGCAGTCCTCAAACTGCACCCAGTCGTCAAAGAGCGCCTCCCAGAAGCGCAGGCGGCCCTTGACGACGCACTTGGACATCAGGAACTTGGAGCGGACCTTGAGCGACTCGCAGTTGAAGCCCTTGTGCAGCACGCAGTCGCGCAGGTAGGAGAGGGTGAGCTCGGTGCGCTTAAAGACGAGGCTGCCCTGCACCTCGCACCCCTCGCCGAAGAGGCGGTGGACGTGGCAGGCCTGCAGGGTGAGGTTCTGGAAACGGGCGCCCACGAGGGAGAGGCTGCGGATGTAGACGTCGCGCAGGAGGACGCCCTTGGGGAGCTCCTCGCTGATGTTGAGGCGGTCGATGTAGGCGTGCTCCACGGGGCGCCCGGCGCGCAGGCGCTCGAGCGTCTCCTCTTCGCTGAGGGTGGGGTAGCCGCTGGGCACCTCGTCGTGGAAGCGCCCCTTGACGGCGCCGAGGAGGCGGTCGAGCTCGCGGACGTGGCTCACCGCCGTCTGCGCGTCGCCGCGCTCGCCCGCCTGGCGCTCCGGACTCAGAGGGCGCGCGGCGTCGGGGGCGCGCTCGGGGGCGTGCTCGTGGGGGGTCTCGCGCTCGTGCTCGCTCATCGGTGCTCCCTCGCCCGCTCGGCGTCCGTGGGCGAGCGCGGGCGCGGGCGGAGGGAGAGTGACACGCGGGCGGCGCGGGGGCAAGCGCTCAGCGCGAAAAAGCAGAGAGCCCCGCGGGGGGGCTCTCTGTGTCGCGCGCCTGTCTGCGTCGCGCTCTCGACCGCTAAGCGGGATACGGGATTCGAACCCGCGACATTCAGCTTGGGAAGCTGACACTCTACCGACTGAGTTAATCCCGCACACCGGTCTTGAGAGGTGTGTACACGAGTTTGACCGCAGTGTCAAATCTATTTATGCAAGAGGCGCCCTCAGCGCGCCGCGCCCCTCGTCACGCCCCTCGTCACGCCCCTCGCTGCGCCCCTCGCCCAAGGACCCGCCATGACGCCCCAGCTCTTCAGCCCCGCCCTCACCCCCCTCCACCCTCCCGCTGAGGTGGGCGCGCTCGCGAGGCTGAGCGCCCCCCCCGCGCTGCTGCCGCTCTACGCGCGCGCTCTGCTGGGGCGCCCCGCGGGCCTCAGGCGGGGCGAGCGCGTGCCGGCGGTGGGGCTCGAGGCGCCACTCCGCCTCACGCGCGGCTGGCTCGATCGCTACCTCGCGCTGTGCGGCTGGGCGGCGGGGGGGGCGGCGCCGCTCACGGCGGGGCAGGTGGCGGCGGCGCCAGCGCAGAGCGCGCTGCTGAT
>VGTA01000096.1 GCA_016874875.1 Deltaproteobacteria bacterium
CTCAGCCCTCAGCCCTCAGCCCTCAGCCCTCAGCCCTCAGCCCTCAGCTCCACCGCCGCGCGGCGCACGCGCTCCACCATGGAGAAGAAGCCGTTGCGGCGGCTCACGCTCAGGTTGCGCGCGAGGCCGAGGCGACCGAACAGGGCCTCGATGTCGAGCGCGAGGACCTCGTCAGGAGTCCGCCCAGAGTACGCGCTCAAGAGCACGCTCACGAGCCCGCGGACGATGTGCGCGTCGCTGTCACCCTCAAAGTGCAGGCGGCGCTCCGCCCCCGCCCCCTCGACCCGCGACACCAGCCACACCTGACTCGTGCACCCCTTCACCCGCGCCTCCTCTGTCTTGAGCGCGGGGGGGAGCCCCGCCACGTGCTTGCCGAGGTCGATGAGGTAGGCGTAGCGGTCCTCCCAGTCCTCGAGCAGCTCAAAAGACTCCAGCACCTCCTCGAGGGAGGGGCGCGCGCTCATGGGGCCTCCGGCGGCGCGCCGCGCGTGGCGTCGAGGGCGGCGTCGAGGGCGGCGAGCTGGCGCTTGAAGAAGGGCTCCCCGGCGGTGAGCAGCTCCGGGCCGCGCTTGCCGATGTAGATGGTGTGCTCAAACTGCGCGCTCAGCCGCCCGTCGGCCGTCACCGCCGTCCACTCGTCCTCGAGGACGCGCGCGTACAGGTCGCCGGCGTTGATCATCGGCTCCACCGTGAACACCATCCCCTCCTTGAGCCGCTGGTAGTTGTAGCGCTCGTAGTAGTGCACCACCTGCGGCGGCATGTGGAACTGCGGCCCGATGCCGTGCCCTGAGAAATCCTGCACCACGCTGTAGCCGGCCTTCTTGGCGCGCGCCGCGATCACGCGCCCGATCTCGTTGAGCAGCGCGTTGGGCTTCGCCATCGCGATGCCCGCCATCATCGCCTCGTAGGTGAACTCTACGAGCGCGCGCGCCTCCGCGGAGGGCGCGCCCACGAACACCGTCTCTGAGCAGTCGCCGTGCATGCCCTCGAGGTAGAGCGTCACGTCGCAGTTGATGATGTCGCCGTCGCGCAGCGCGCGCCCGGGACTCGGGATGCCGTGGCAGATCACCTCGTTGAGCGACGTGCAGAGCGACTTGGGGAAGCCGTGATAGCCGAGCGGACTCGGGTACCCGCCGCGCCGCAGGCAGCCCTCGTGCGCCACGTCGTCGAGCTCCTCTGTGGTGACCCCGGGGCGCACAGCGCTCAGGACCTCCTCTAGGACCTCGCGCGCGGCGGCGCAGGCGCGGCGCATGCGCGCGAGCGCCTCGCCCTTGAGCTCGTTCTTGAGCGGCAGCGGGCGGCCCTTGAGGTCCACCGGCTTGCGCGGCTTGCCGTTGTTCTCGGGGCGCGCGTAGTCGGGGCGCGGGATGTGGTCGGGGACCTGCTTGTAGTACATGGGACCTCCTTGTGGAGGGCACAACTTAGAGAGATTCCGCGCCGCTCGCAAGGCGCCGTCGCGCCCCCGCGCCCCCGCGCCCCCGCGCCCCCGCCTCTCCCTCAGGGCGTTTGGCCTCGCAGCACCGAGTTGCCCTCGTGCAGCGCCCCGCGGTCGTAGGCGCCCGCCGCCTCAAAGTCCTCTAGGCTGATGCGCCCCGACTGCGCGAAAAAGCCGATCGGATTCCGCCACACCACCAGCTCGATCTCCTCCTCGTCCATGCCCGCCTTGCGCATCGCCTGCACCGTCTTGGGCACCATCAGCGGGTCGCTCACCCCCCAGTCCGCCGCGCTGTTGATGATCATCTGCGCGGTGCCGAAGCGCCTAAAGATCTCCACCATACGCTCCGGCGTCATCTTGGTGTTGGGGTAGATGCTGAAGCCGGCGTAGTGCCCCGTCTCGCGCATCAGCGGCACCGTCAGCTCGTTGTTGTGGTCCACGAGCACGCGCTCGGGGGCGATGCCCGACTCGCGCACCACGTCGAGGGTGCGCTTCACGCCGTCGAGCTTGTCGCGGTGGGGGGTGTGAATCAGCACGGGGAGGTTGTGGCGCACCGCGAGCTCGAGCTGGCGGGCGAAGTAGCGCTCCTCCTTGGCGGTCATGTCGTCGTAGCCGATCTCGCCCACGCCCACCACGCCCTCACGCAGCACGTAGTCCTCGAGGAGCTCCATCACGCCCTCGTTGACGCGGTCGTCGTTGGCCTCCTTGGGGTTGAGGCCCATCGTGCAGTAGTGCTTGATCCCAAACATCCCCGCGCGGAAGCGCTCCCAGCCGAGGAGCGTGTCGTAGTAGTCCTTGAAGCTCCCCACGGTGGTGCGCGGTTGGCCGAGCCAGAAGGCGGGCTCGCAGACGCCACGCACCCCGGCGAGCGCCATGCGCTCGTAGTCATCGGTGGTGCGGCTGAACATGTGGATGTGCGGCTCGAAAATCTTCATGGGACCGTCCTTTCTCGGAGGGTGAGGCGCCTGTGCTCATGCGCAAGACGACCCGCGCAAGACTACACATCCGCCTCGCGCCGTGCTATAGGAGTCTGCGTGCCCGCGCTTTTGCTCTGGCGCGCGCCCCTGTGGCGGAACGCGAGGTGAGGCGTGGCGACGACGCGGCCTGAGATCGAGCGCCTGTTGGCGGCGGGTGGCTTTCGGGCCAGCGCCACCGCGGAGGGAGCCATCTTGACCGGATTCGGCGAGATGGAGTCGTACCGCGACACCGAGGGCCTCCCGCGCCTGGTGATTCTGATCTCGCTGGAGGAGGGGGGCAGCCTCGTCCGCGTCACGTGCCCGCGCCTCTACTCGTACACGGGGGTCCGCTTTAAGGCGGACCTGTTTCAGACGTGCCTGATGCTCAACTACTGGGTGAAGCTGGTGCAGCTGCAGTTTGATGACCGCGACGGGGAGCTGCGCGCGGCGGTGGAGCTGCCCATCGAGGACGCGCCCCTCACGCTGGCGCAGCTCGCCCGCTGCCTCACCGACCTCGTGCATTTCGTGGACCGCTTTGACCCCATGCTCCGCCGCACGCTCAAGAGCGGGGGCGTGCACATCCCGCGCGACGCGGCGAGCTACCAGCGCCGCTGAGGCGCCGCGCCTAGCCCTCCCCCCCGTCCTCCTCGAGCCCCCGCCGCGCGCCCTCTAGCAGCGCGGGCTCGAGGGCGGCGAGGGCGCGCAGGCGCGGCGTGAGGGCCGCGGCCACCCCCTCCGGCAACGCCAGCGCGCTGCTGAGGGCGAGGGTGAGCGTGGCGCTGAGCGCCTCCTCGGCGCTCAGCTCGCCGGCGCGGACGCGGGCGCGCAGGGCGCGCAGGGCGGCGGCGGCGCGCGCGTCCTCGGCGCTGAGCGCGCGCTCGAGGGCGGCGGGGAGCGCCGCGCCCTCGTCGAGGGGGCTGGGCGCGCGAGGCGGCTCGGGGGCGCGGGCGGGGCTGAGGGGGGCGGCGGGGCTGACGGGGGGGGCGCCCGCGGCCGGGTCCACGCCGCGTATGCCCCTCACGCCGCCCGCGCCGCTGACGCCGCCCGCGCCGCTGACGCCGCCCGCGCCGCGCTCGCGCCGCTGCGCGCCGCGCTCACTCTTGTCGCGCTCGTCGCGCTCGTCGCTGCTCACGCGCCTCGCTCCTCTTGGGTCTCTCGGGGTCGCCGCAGGCCGCCGCCTGTTGACCTGCGGGCGCCTTTCGAGCACAACCTAGCGCACTCTCGCCCCGCTGAGAAGCCCTCAAAGAAGCCCCCTCCCAAGGAGAACGAGCATGCGCCTCCCCCTCAGCCTGGCGCGCGTCGCCGTCGCGGCGGCGCTCGCCGTCGCCTGCAGCCCGCCGCCTAAAGCCGCGCGCGAGGCCCCCCCGCCGCCCCCGCCCCCCCCCGCCGCCGCGGCGCTCAGCGTGGCGGAGGCGCGCCTCGAGCTGTCGCTCGCGGAGAGCAACCCGGAGGCCTTTGAGGTGCGCGTGGAGCTCACGCTCGCCTGGCCGGCGGGGGGGGCGGCGCGCGGGACGCTGAGCGCGCCGCTGCCGAAGGCGCTCCGGGAGCTCCAGGTGAGCCCCCCGTGCGCCCTCGACGCCGCCGCGCCCGGCGGGGCGCTGCTCACCTGTGAGCGCGTGAGCGGGGAGGAGCGGGCGCGCGTCTCGGTGACCGCGCAGGGGCTGTGGGGTGAGGTGAGCGGCCACCACGCCCTCCATGAGGGTGAGCGCACCTACCGCCTCCTCTCCCTGCCGCCGTCGGCGTGGGCGGAGCTCTTTGTGGGGGTGGACGCGCGCCGCGCCGCGCCCTGGACGCTTGAGCTCCGCGCGCCGCGCGGGCGCGTCGCCCTCGCCCGCCTCGGGCGCGAGGAGGGCGAGCTCGTCCTCGGGGGCGAGGACCCGCGGGCGCCCATCACGCAGACCTGGTCGCGCCCCGGCGGCCTCGCCGAGCCCCTCCTGCTGGCGTTCGGTGACTGGGAGGAGCCGCTCAAGGTGCCCCTCTCGGGCGGGCGCGTCGCCGCCCTCCTCGCCCCCGCGGGCGCCGGCTTCTACCAGCTCGGCGCGGGGGGCAAGAGCTTTAAGGAGACGCAGGCGGCGCTCTTGCGCGAGGCGGAGGCGGCGCTCTCCGCCCTGCTCGGGGCGCCGGCGCCGGGCGACCTGTGGCTCATCTCGCTGCCCCCCTCGGTGGACGGGGACCTGCCGCCGCTGCAGCGCTGGGGGGTGGTGCAGCTCGAAGAGGCCTGGTTCCACCGGCGGGCGCTCACGCCCGGCGCGCAGCGCCCTCGCGAGCGCGCTCGCCTCCTGCGTGAGCTCGCCCTCGCGCGCTCCCCCGCGGAGCTGGGCCCGTGGGCCGCCGGCGCCCTTGAGTGGGTGGCGGTGCGCCTCTTGTGGGATTCACTCCCGGAGCGCGAGCGCGCCCTCGCCGCGCAGCTCTTTGCGATTCAGCGCGCGCGCGACCTCGATGAGCCCGACGCCTCGCGCCCCCTCAGCCCCGCGCGCGCCCTCGACCTCATCGAGATGACCTACGGCTGGCTCGCGTCGCGCGCGCCGCGCGCCGACGCGCCCCCGCTCTCGCTCAAGGCGCTCGCCGCCGCGGCCCTCCAGAGCGACGAGGCGGTGCTCGCGGCGCTCGAGGGACTCGCCGTAGACCTGCGCGGCGCCCTCGCGCCCCTCATGAGCGCGCCGCGCCCGGCGCACGTGGACATCTCCTACGCGCCGCGCGCGGACGACCCCCTCACCCTCGACCTCACCCTCCACGCCCTCGCGCCCCTCACCCCGCTCAGCGAGCGCGCGGAGGCCCCGCCGCCCCTGCCGCCGCCGCCGCTCTGCCTGCGCGTGGGCCTCGAGGGGGGCGGGGTGAGCGAGGTGTGCATCAAGGCGCCCGCCCTCGACGCGGAGGGGCGCGGGCGCGTGGCCCTCGCGCTGCCGCGCCCCGCGCGCTGGCTCCACCCCAACGCCCACCAGCGCGGCTTCTACACCTGGTCGCTCGCCGAGGGGCCCCTCGAGGCGCTCTTGGGCGCTGAGGACCTCAGCGAGGGGGAGTGGGGGTCGCTGCCAGAGGTGCTGTTTCAGCTCATGAGCGCCGGCGTGGCGGCGCCGGAGCGGTACCTCCAGGCGCTCCACGCCCTCGCCATGCGCGAGTTCTCCCCCGCCACCCTCTCGCTCCTCTTCACCCACCTCAACCGCGCCGTCCACTACCTCGGGGCGCAGGAGGGGCGCGATGACGCCGTGCGGCGCTGGGCCGCCTCGCTCCTGCGCGGGGTGATCGCCAGCGAGCCGCGCTTTGGGGCGCCGCCCTTCTCGGAGATCACTCAGCTGCAGCTGGCGGAGTGGGAGTCGCCCGACGCGAGCGCCCTCAGCCCCGCCACCCGCAAGCGCCTCGCCGCGCTCCTCGCCGAGAGCGCTGAGGGGGAGGGCGGGGCGCAGGGCCCGCGCGATGAGGAGGTCGAGGCGCTTCAGTACCCGCTGATGCTGTGGGCCCGAATCGGCGAGCGCGACCTGTGGGAGCGCGTGGCGCGCCGCTTTGCCCTGAGCGACGACCTGCCGCTCCTGCGCCTGCTCACGCTGCAGGCCCTCGGCGCCTTTAGCGGCGCGGACCTCCTCAAGACGCTCGCGCTCTTTGAGGGGGAGCCCGCGGCGGAGGAGGCGGACGCGCAGGCAGGGGAGGGGGAGCCGCTTGAGGTGCTCGACGGCCTCGAGGGGCAGCAGGGCGCGGGGCAGGGCGCGGGGCAGGGCGCGGGGCAGGGCGCGGCGGGCGCGGCGGGCGCGGAGGGCGCGGAGGGCGCGGAGGGCGACGAGGGCGACGAGGGCCACGAGGGCGACGAGGGCGAGGCGGCGCCCTCGCTCAAGGAGGACGAGGCCCTCGCCCTCGCCCGCGCGATCCGCACCACCGACGAGCGCCGCGCCGCGTGGCGGTGGCTGGCGGGGCGCGTGGCGGCGGGCCAGGGGGCGGCGCTCGTGGGGTTTTATCCGGTGGACGTGCAGCGCGCCTTCGCGCGGTGGGGCGCCGCCCTCTGCGACGAGGAGGGCGTTCAGAGTCTTGAGCGCGCCCTCGCCCCCGATTCGGGCTTCTCGCCCCTCGCGCACCCAGAGGCGCGGCGCTCGCTGCGGCAGGCGCGGCGCTGCGCGGCGCTGCGCCCCCTCGCGCCGCGGGCGGCGGCGTGGGTGAGCGCGCTCTAGGGGCGCGGGGCGCGGGGCGCGCTCACGAACACCGCCGCCTCCCCCGGGGCGAGGGTGAGCGTCACGAGACCCCCCGACAGGCGCGCCCCAGCGCCGGCGAGGGCGGGGTGGCGGGTGAGGGCGCGGGGGAGGGTCTCGTCGCGCCCCGCCCACTCCGGCGGGAGCGGCGCTGAGAGCGAGACCTCCGCGCGCCCCTGGTTGAGCGCCACGAGCAGCCCCTCGCCCCGCGCGCTCACCCGCGCGAACATGTACGAGTCGCGCGAGACCCACAGCGGCGCGCGCCGCCCGCGCGCCGCGGGGGTGGCGCGGAGGGCGGCGAGCGCCTCGAGCCACCCGCGGAGGCCCTCCTGCGGCGCGCTGGGCGCCGCCCCGTCGATGGCGAGCGCGCTGAGCGCGCCGCCCCAGGGCATGGGGCGGCGGTTGTCGGGGTCGGCGGCGCCCGGGAGCGCGAGCTCGTCGCCGTAGTAGAGGAGGGGGGTGCCCGGCGTGAGGTAGAGGAGCGCCCAGGCGCGCGCGAGGCGGTCGAGCGCCTCGGGGTCCTCCACGGCGGGCGGGCGGCCCGCGCAGCCCTGCTCGTCGTCCCACAGGCAGGCCCCCGCGAGGTCCCCCGCCGCCTCGCTCGCCACGCGGGGCGTGTCGTGGCTGCCCAAGAAGCGCACGTGCGTCGCCGTGGGCGCGTAGCGGCGCTCGGCGTCGGCCAGCGCCGCCTCCACCGCCTCAAAGCTCCCCGCGCCGCTCAGGAGCTGCCAGCGCACGCGGTGGTGGGTGGGGAAGTCGAACTGCCCATCGAGGGCGCGGGGGCCCGTGTAGGCCTCGATCCACTCGTAGCCGCTCGCGTAGCGCACGCCGCAGCCGTCGTCGGCGCGGTCGCCCTCGCCCACCGCCGTCTCACCGAGCATCCAGACGCGCGCGCCGCCGCCCTCAAAGCGGCGGGCGAGGGCGTCGCGCAGGTTGTAGATGGAGGTGGTCTCCACGTGCTTGACCGCGTCTACGCGAAAGCCGTCGACGCCGAACTCGTCCACCCAGTAGAGGGCGTCGCGGATGAACTGCTCCTCGGCGCCGGGGTCGCGCCAGTTGATGTCGGGGAGGTAGGGGGCGAACAGGCAGTCGAGCGGGCGCTCGCTCCAGCCGCAGCCCGCCTCGGCGCCGCAGACGCAGCTCGCGCGGAACCACTCGGGGTGCGACGCCACGTACTCGTGCTCCTCGTGCACCTGGTTGTTGATGAGGTCGAGCAGCACGCGCACGCCGCGGGCGTGGGCGGCGCGCACGAGCGCGCGCAGCCCCTCGGCGCCCCCGTAGCGCGCGTCCACCTCGCGCCCGCGCACGGGCCAGTAGCCGTGATAGGCAGAGAAGCGGCGCCCGGCGCCCCCGCGGTCCTCAAAGTGCCCGTCCACCTGCGCGTTGAGGGGGCTCAGCCACAGGGCGCGCACCCCGAGGCGCTCAAAGTAGCCCTCCTCGAGGGCGCGCGTCACGCCCTGCAGGTCGCCGCCGCGCCAGTCGGCGATGGGCGCCACGGGCGCCCCGGTGGGCGCGTCGCGCGAGGGGTCGCCGTTGGCGAAACGGTCCACGAGGACCATGTAGAGCGGGGTGCCCTCCCAGTCAAAGGGCGCCGGCTCCACCCAGAGCGGCCAGCGGCGCTCCTCGGAGCGGCGCCCGGCGGCGTCCTCCGCCGTGAGCGTGAGCCAGCGCTTGCCGCGCGCGAGGTCGCGGAGCGCGACGGTGGCCTCCCCGCGCGCCGGGTCGAGCGCCACGGAGACGGGCTCGCCGTCGAGGGAGGCGCGGAGGGCGGCGAGGGGCGCGCCGCTGGCGCCGCGCAGGAGGCGCAGGGTGACGAGCCCGTCCCCCACCCCCCCGCCCGGCGCGCTCGCCTCTGGGCGCCACGACACGCGCAGGTCCACGCGCTCGAGGTCGGGCGCCTCGCAGTCGGGGAGCGCGAGAGCGCTGTTGACGCAGCTGCCCTCAAACATCTGCAGCGCCGCGTCGCCGTGCAGGCGCCACGCCCCGTCCACGATCAGCTTGTAGGGGTAGCGCGCCCCCTCCCGCAGCCCCAGGCGCGCCCCCTCCCCCTCGCGCGCCGAGAGCGTGAGCGAGAAGCGCCCCTCCGCGTCGCGCGCGAGGGGGAGCGGCGCGTCGCCCCAGCCGGTGAAGCTGCCCGCGAGCAGCACCTGGCGCGCCTCGGGGGCGTGGAGGCTGAGCGTGAGCGCGCAGGAGCGGCGGTGAGGCCACGCCCCCCCGCCCTCCTCGCCCCCCTGCGCCCCCCCCTGCGCCGCGCCCCCCTGCGCCGCGCCCCCCTGCGCCGCGCCCCCCTGCGCCGCGCCCCCCT
>VGTA01000097.1 GCA_016874875.1 Deltaproteobacteria bacterium
TCACGCCGCGCGCCCTTAAGGCGAATTGACCACCAGCCCATAGTGATAAAACGCCTTGAGCACGATCGGCGCGCCCTTGAGCGGGATGTACTCGCTGGTCCAGCGCCCGTGGCGCATGCCGTGGGAGTAGGTGCCCTCCTGCACGTGCATCTCGTCCTGAGACGTGATCTTGAACTCGCCGTCCATCTTGCCGTCCACGTAAGTCCCCTCCATGTGCACCCCGCCGCCGCGGTGGTAGGTGCTGAAGCGCCCCTGCTTGAGGTTGTACTCGTAGCTCCCCTCCTCGCGCTTTTGGCCGTCCTCGTAGTAGAGCTCAAACGGGCCGTGCTTGACGCCGCCCTCATAGGTGATCGACTCCTGCAGCCGCTCGCCCCCCGGGAACCAGCGCCTGTACACGCCGTGGCGCACGGGGCCTCGCGGTTCCGGAATCACGCACACCGCCTCCAGGGCGGGCACGGGCCCCTCCTCGCGGAGCGCCTGGAGCTTCTCTGCGGTGGGAATCACCCCCTCTAGCGCGCTCCCGCTAGGGCACGGCGGCGCCTCCGCGCACGCGGCGAGGGCGAGGGCGAGGGCGAGGGCGAGGGCTGGGGCGAGGGCGGGGGCGCGCGTCACGGGGAGGGGGGAGCGGCGCGTGGGCGGCGAGGAGTGCGAGCGGCTCATTCAGGGCTCCGAGATGATCTGTGCTAGCAGGAGTGGCTGAAATCGACGAACATGGCGAGGTCGCGTGGCGCCTCCACCGGCTCAACTTCTGCATAGCGCGCCGCGAGCGTCAAGAGGCAGCGGGGCGCTGAGAGCAACTTTTGTCCTCCTGCTCACCCTGCTCCACTCTGCTCCACTCTGCTCCACTCTGCTCCACTCTGCTCCACTCTGCTCCACTCTGCTCCACTCTGCTCCACTCTGCTCCACTCTGCTCACTCTGCTCACTCTCTGCTCCACTCTGCTCCACTCTGCTCCACTCTGCTCACTCTGCTCACTCTGCTCACCCTGCGCTCGGGAGCCCCCCATGGAGATTCACCACCCCACCACCCACCTCGACACCCACGAGGTCAAGAACCAGCCCCGCCCCCTCAGCGCCCCGCGGCTCTTTGAGGGCGACGCCGCGCTCGCCGAGGCGGTGGCGCGGTGGGCGCCCGCCCACGACGCCCACCTGCGCGCCTTTGGCGAGCGCCTCAGCGCGCCCGAGGCGCGGCTGTGGGGCGAGCAGGCCAACCGCGTCAAGCCGCTCCTGCACACCTTTGACCGCTACGGCCACCGCGTCGACCAGGTGGAGTTCCACCCCGCCTACCACGCGCTCATGACGCTCGGCGTGGAGGCGGGGGTGCCGAGCGTGGCGTGGGACCCCGCCGCCGCCGACGGGGGCCACGTGGCGCACGCCGCCCTGCTCTACACCCTCACGCAGGTGGAGGCGGGCGTCTGCTGCCCCCTCTCCATGACCTACGCCGGCGCCCCCGTGGTGGCCAAGGAGCCCGCCCTCCGCTGGCTCTCCGAGGGCCTCCAGCGCCGCGCCTATGACCCGCGCCTCATCCCGCCCGCCCTGAAGGCGGGGCTCACGCTGGGCATGGCGATGACCGAGAAGCAGGGCGGCTCCGACGTGCGCGCCAACGAGACGCGCGCGGAGCCCGCGGGGGCGCCGGGGGAGTACACGCTCACGGGCCACAAGTGGTTCTGCTCGGCGCCCATGTCGGACGCCTTCCTCACCCTCGCCTACGCCCCCGGCGGCCTCTCATGCTTTCTGCTGCCGCGCTACACCCCCGACGGCGCGCGCAACGCCCTGCGGGTGATGCGCCTCAAGGACAAACTCGGCAACCACGCCAACGCCTCAAGCGAGGTGGAGTACCACGGCGCCTGGGCGCGCCTCGTGGGCGAGGAGGGGCACGGGGTGCGCACGATCATCGAGATGGTCAACCACACGCGCCTCGACTCCGCCCTCGGCAACGCCGGCCTCATGCGCCAGGCGCTCGCGCAGGCGGCGCACCACTGCGCCGAGCGCAGCGCCTTTGGGGCGCGCCTCGCCGCCCAGCCCCTCATGCGCCGCGTCCTCGCCGACATGACCATCGAGTCGGAGGCGGCCACCCTGATGACCCTCCGCCTCGCCCACGCCTTTGACGCCGCGCAGCGCCACGGCGACGCGCGCGAGGGCGCCTTCGCCCGCCTCGCCACCGCCGTCACCAAGCTCTGGGTCTGCAAGCGCACCCCCGAGCTCGTCTACGAGGCGCTCGAGTGCCACGGCGGCGCCGGCTACGTGGAGGAGGCGCCCATGGCGCGCCTCTACCGCGAGGCGCCCCTCAACAGCATCTGGGAGGGCTCCGGCAACGTGATGTGCCTTGACGTGCTGCGCGCCCTCGCCCGCGAGCCCGACGCCGCCGAGGCGCTCGCCGCCGAGCTCGACGCCGGGCGCGGGCGCCACCCGCTCCTCGACGCCGCCGTGGCGCGCGCCCAGCGCCACCTCGCCCCCGCCGCCCCCCGCGACCCCGCCGCCGCCCGCGCCCTCACCGCCGACCTCGCCGTCGCCCTCCAGGGCGCCCTCCTCGCGCGGTACGCCCCCGAGGCCCTCTGGGTCGGCTTCTGCGAGTCTCGCCTCGGCGCCCCGCGTCGCGTCTATGGCGAGTGGGGCGGGCGGGTGGACGTGGACGGCGTGCTGGCGCGGATCGGCTGGCTCTTGGAGGGCGGGGGCGCTATGGCGAGTTAAGACGGGGGGTTAAAAATGACCCCTTAGCCTCCTCTCGCTCAAGGTCAGCCCCCCGCGAGCCGATACGCCTGCCGCATGCCCGCTGAATACAATCAGACACGCACGGGACGCGCCCAAGGGTTTGACATCATGAGTGATTACCTGCCGCCGCTCTTTCGACAGATCACCAGAGAAGACCAAGAGCTGATTCAGTCATCCCTGCAGCCCAAGACCCTCATGGCGGGCGAGGCGCTCTTTCGGCAAGGGGACGTCGGCGGAGAGCTCTTCTTTGTGGAGCGCGGGCGGGTGCGCGTCTCGCGCATCAGCGACGAGGGCCGAGAGCTCCTGATCACCTACATCTCCTCCGGCGAGCTCCTCGGCGAGCTGTCGGTGCTCACGGGGGCGCCGCGCAGCGCCGACGCCAACGCCGTTGACGACGTGCGCTTGCACAGCATGAGCGCCGAGCGCTTTGCGCAGTGCATCCAGCGCCCGCACGTCGCCCACGCGCTGATGACCTGCCTCGCGTGGCGCCTGCACGAATCCTCAGAGCGCCTCTCCGACCTCGTGCTCTACAACGTCTACCGCAACGTCCTAGAGACGCTGCGCAACCTCGCCGAGCCGCGCCCCTACCTGGGCGCCACGCGCCTGGTGGTGGAGACGCGCCCCACCCACCAGGAGATCGCCGCCCTGGTGGGCAGCTCGCGCGAGGTGATCACGAGGACCCTGCGCCACCTCCAGAGCGACGGCAAGATCAGCGTGGAGGGGCGCCGGGTGGTGATCTTTTAGGCGCCTCGCCTGCCCCTCACCTCAAGGCGTGGGGGCCACGGCGGGGGCGGCGGGGGCGGCGGCGGGGTCCACGGCGGAGGCGGCGGGCGCCTCGCCCTCGCCGGCGGTGGCGGTGATGAAGCCCTTCTGATTCAGGCGCGACAGCTGCGACAGCTTGTCCTCGTACTTCTGAGCGTGCGCGTCCTGCAGCGCCTGCTGCTGAGCCGCCTTGCGCACCGAGTCGTTGTCCGTGATGGGGTCCACGTAGGAGCGCGAGGCGATGTCGAGCAGCGGGAACAGGAAGAAGAGCGCCACGAAGAGCAGCCCAAAGCCAAAGGTGACCATGTTGAGGCGGTCATCATGCAGCAGATGCATAAAGAACAGCGCCACGAGGCTCGCCTTGACGGTGGCCACGAGCATCGCGATCGCGGTGTTGGCGGCGCCGAAGTCGAACTGGGCGATCCAGACGGTGATCACGGTGAGGCAGAGGAGCGCCCCAAAGATCGCGTGATAGACGACGGTGGGCGTGACGTGGTGGGCGCCGTGGTGAGCGCCGTGACCCTCATGGCCGTGGGCGTGTGAGTCGTGATAGCTCATAAGACAGATCTCCGATCAGACCAGGTAGAGCAGGGGGAAGAGGTAGATCCAGATGAGGTCCACGAGGTGCCAGTAGAGCCCCCCCACCTCCACGGGCGTGTAGTAGTCCCTGTAGTAGCGCCCCTTGACCGACCCCACGTAGATCCAGATCAGGAGGCTCATGCCGATCACCACGTGGATGCCGTGCAGGCCCGTGAGCAGGAAGTAGATGCCAAAGAACAGGTGCCCCTGCTCCACGGTCATCAGCGTGTCCTTGTAGGTGACGGTGCTGGCGTAGTGGTGGATCAGGTGCTGCGCCTGCTCGGTGCCGGCGGCGGCGTGCGCCTTGAGCGTCTCTAGGAAGGAGGCGTCGGAGAGCGCGGTGACCTCGAGGCCGAAGGTGCTCTTAACCCCCGCCTTGAGGGCGGCGATGGCGTCGGGGTGGTTAAAGTACTTGGTGCCCCAGAGCAGCCCGTCGTGGATCTTGTGGCTGTACTCCATGTACTTGATGCCGAGGAAGCCGAGGGCGCAGAGGATGGTGATGATCAGCAGGACGCCGATCTTGGCGTTATTTTCGCCCTTGACGTTGGTCTGCGCGGCGCGCACGGCGAGCGCCACCGTCCAGGAGCTGCTGATCAGCACGATGGTGTTGACGGAGCCGAGCACCCAGTCGAGCTGCGCGGAGGCGACCTTCCACATCTCGGGGTGGAGGGTCTTGATCACGGTGTAGCCCACAAAGAGCCCGCTGAAGAGCAGGACCTCGGTGACCAAGAAGAGCCAGATACCGAGCTTGGCGGAGCTGGCCTCCTGGTCGGCGCTGTGGAAGAAGTGTGCGTGCTTGTGAGCGATGATACTGCTCATGTGAGAGTCTCCTTAAAGCCTCAGCTCAGGGTCAGGCGGTGACGTCCATGCCCTCAGAGGCCTTCTTCTGAGACCCCTCAAGGGGGAACTCATAGGGGTCCTGAGTCACAGTGGGGATCTCGTGGAAGTTGTGCTCGATGGGGGGCGACTGCGTCACCCACTCCAGGGAGCGCGCGCCCCAGGGGTTGGCGCTGGCCTTGGCGCCCTTCTTGAGCGACGACAGCAGGTTGAGGCCCATGATCAGCATGCCGAGCAGGAGGATCCAGCTGCCCACGGTGGAGGCCACGTGGTAGGGCTCATAGCCGCTGTCGGCGGTGTAGTCGTAGTAGCGGCGGGGCATGCCCTGCGAGCCCATGATGAACTGCGGGAAGAAGGTGACGTTGAAGCCGATGAAGACGAGCACGGCGGCGACGCGCGCTGGCGTCTCGCTGTACATGCGACCAAACATCTTGGGCCACCAGTAGTGGATGCCGCCAAAGAGCGCCATCACGGTGCCGCCCATCATCACGTAGTGGAAGTGCGCCACCACAAAGTAGGTGTCGTGAAGGTGGATGTCGGTGCCGATGGTGCCAAGGGGGAGCCCCGTGAGCCCGCCTATGGTGAAGAGGATCAGGAACGAGAGCGCCCACAGCATGGGGGCGTCAAAGCTGATGGAGCCCTTGTAGAGCGTGGTGCTCCAGTTGATGATCTTGATCGCGGAGGGGATCGCCACAAAGAAGGTGAGGAAGCTGAACACCATGCCCGCGTAGGCGGACTGCCCGCTCACGAACATGTGGTGACCCCACACGAGGAAGCTGATCACGGCGATGGCGATGGACGAGAGGGCGATGGCGCGGTAGCCGAAGATGCGCTTGCGCGAGAAGGTGGTCACCAGCTCGCTCATCACGCCCATGCCCGGGAGGATCATGATGTACACGGCGGGGTGGCTGTAGAACCAGAAGAAGTGCTGGAACAGCACGGGGTCGCCGCCGAGGGCGGGGTCAAAGATGCCGATGCCCATTATGCGCTCCATGGCGAGGAGGAGGAGCGTGATGCCGAGCACGGGGGTGGCCATGACCTGGATGATCGAGGTGGCGTAGATGGCCCACACGAACAGCGGGAGGCGGTCCCAGGTGAGCCCGGGGGCGCGCATCTTGTGGGTGGTGACGATGAAGTTCAGCCCCGTGAAGATCGACGAGAAGCCGAGCACAAACGCCGACATCGTCATCATCACTACCGGGGTGCTGGTGGTGCTGCTGTAGGGGGTGTAGAAGGTCCAGCCGGTGTCCACGCCGCCCTCGAGGGTGGTCCAGAGGGCCATGATGGTGCCCACCACGTAGATGTGGAAGCTCGCGCGGTTGAGGCGCGGGAACGCCACGTCCTTGGCGCCGAGCATGAGCGGCAGCACAAAGTTGCCGAGCGCGGCGGGGATGCCGGGGATGATGAACAAGAACACCATCACGAGGCCGTGGAGGGTAAAGACGCGGTTGTAGGTCTCCGCCGTCATGATGGTCTCGCCCGGCGCGATCAGCTCAAGGCGCACCGCCAGGGCGAGGAATCCGCCGAGGGCGAAGGTGAGGAAGACGGCGATCAGGTACATCACGCCGATGCGCTTGTGGTCGATCGACATCAGCCACGACATCAGCCCAGGCTGCGCGTGGAGGTAGTTGGTCTCTTCTTGCTCAGGTACGTGGTACCCGGGAGCTTGGGTGTCGCTCATACTAGAGGCTCCTTGCTGTCGTTGCGTGTGCGTGTGCGTGTGCGTGTGCGTGTGTTACTTGAGAGTCTTCATGAACGCGATGAGCGCGTTCATCTGATCGTCGTCGATCTGGCCCTTGAAGCTCGGCATCGCAGGGGCGTAGCCCTGCACCACCTTGGCCATGGGCTCCATGATCGACTCGTTGATGTACTGCTCATCCGCCACATACTTCTCGCCGGCGGCGGTCACGCCCTCGCGGCCCACGAGGCCCCAGAACGAGGGGCCCACGAGGCGCTCGCCCTCCTTGAGGCTGTGGCAGGCGTTGCAGCCGTACTTGGTGTAGAGCTGCTTACCCCAGGCCACGGGGTCGAGGCCCTCGGGCTTGCCCTCAAAGCCCTTCTGCTTCTTGGCGGCGTACTCCTCCTCAGAGAGCACGTGGACCGTGCGGTACATGCCCGAGTGCTGCTTGCCGCAGTACTCGGTGCAGTAGATGCGGTGCTGGCCGGGGGCGAGCGCCTCAAACCACACGGAGGTGTAGCGGTTGGGCATCACGTCGGACTTCACGCGGAAGTCGGGCACGTAGAAGCTGTGGAGCACGTCCTTGGACTTCATCACCAGCTTCACGGGGCGCCCGGCGGGCACGTAGAGGTCGCTGGTGGTCTGGCCGTCGTCATAGTTGAACGCCCAAGACCACTTCTGCGCCGTCACGTTGATCTGCATCGCGCCCTCAGGCGCCGTGTTCTGGTGGAGGAAGACGCGGAAGCCCCACACGAACATGACGACGCAGAGCATTAAGGGGATAAAGGTCCACGCGCCCTCCCACAGCAGGCTGTGGTCCACATCAGAGGTGGCCATCTGGTCGGCGCGGCGGCGGCGGTACTTGACGGAGAGGTACACCGTCATCCCGAAGATGATGGCGAAAAACACATAGTTGATATCCATGACGAAGGCGAAGAGCTCGTCGAGCTCCGCCGCGTTCGTCGATGCCTGGGGTGGCAGCCAGAAGCTGCCCGCTTTGTTGTCCATAACGTGCTCCGCGCTGTCTCGTTGTGGAGAGTGGATGTGGAGAGTGGATGTGGAGAGTGAGGGGAGAGGAGAGGAGAGGAGAGGAGAGGGGATGTGCCCTTAAGAGGGCAGCCGCGCCGCCCGAGCGCGGCGCTCGCCGCGCCACATCCAGAGCAGGAAGCCGCCGAGAATCAGGACCGTGAGCGCGCCGCCGAGCCGCATCGCGCCCCAGATGTAGAAGCCGTACTTCTTGTGGGACGGCTCGTACATAAAGCAGCGCATGAGCACCTTGTCGACGACGCTGCCCACCTCGCCGCGGCCCGCCTCGACGAGGGCGAGGCGGAGCTGCTTGGCGGGGAACTGCACGCCGTAGAGGTAGCGCGTGATCACGCCGTCGGCGGCGGCGAAGAAGATGGCGGCGCCGTGGGCATAGTCCTGCGTGCTCGGGTCGTAGCGGTAGCCAAAGCCGAGGGCGGCGGCGAGGGTCTTGACGTGTTCGCTGCGCTCGCCGCTCCCCGTGAGGAAGTGCCAGCCGCGCTCGGCGCCGGGGAGGCCGAGGCGCTCGAGGTAGTTGGCCTTCTTCTCTCGAGCGAGCGCCGGCGTCTCGGTGGGCGAGATGCTCACGGTGACCACCTCAAAGTCCTCCCCGGGCGTCCAGCCGAGCTCGCGCATGCCCTCGAGCGCGCCGTTGAGCACCATGCTGCAGAGCATGGGGCAGTTGAAGTAGACGAGGGTGATGAGGACGGGCTTGCCCTTGCCAAAGTAGTCGCCGAGGCGCACCACGGCGCCTCCCTCGTCCTCAAAGGTGAGGTCGAGGGGGAGGCGCTCCCCGAGGCGCTCCACCACGTCCACGCCGTCATACTCGCGCGGGCTGCGGTTCTGCACCGCGAGGTCCTCCTGCTCAGGCACCTGCGCCCACGCCGCCCCGCCGCCCCCCCCCCAGCTCACGAGGCACAGCGCGACCAAGCCCCCCAAAAGCGCCCCCGCCCGCACCCCCGCCCGCGCCCCCGCCCCCGCCCGCGCCCCCAGCGGGCAGAAGGCGTCGAGCGCGAGGGCGTGAGGGGGGCGGGTGGTGCTGGAGCTCATAGCGCGTGTCATTCGGTGAGTCGTCTCGGTGGGGCGGTGAGGGGCGCTTGGGGCGCTTGGGGCGCTTGGGGCCGCCAGCGGGCTGCGCGGGGAGCGGGGGGGCTGAGCGGGGGCCTCGCGGCCTCCTCCTCAGCGCGAGGCGCCCTCGGCGGGGCGCCTCGCCGCGCGGCGCGGGTCGCGCCGCGCGGGTCGC
>VGTA01000098.1 GCA_016874875.1 Deltaproteobacteria bacterium
TTTGAGCTACGGGGCCCGCGCGGCGGGGAGCGCGGCGTGGGCGGCGCGCGCGGGCTTGGCGCCTCGTCACCCCCTTGGGCTCTTAGATGAGCTAGACGCGCTAGACGCGCTAGACGCGCTAGACGCCCCAGCTCCCCCGCCCCCCCCGCCGCCTCCCGCCGGAGGCGTATTCTGTGACGGCGCTCTCATGCTCGCCGCGCAGGGGGTGGCCGCATTTAGGTGGTGGTGCGACCTGCCGCCCAGCGCGCCCCTCTCGCTGCGCGGCGCGCTGCGCGCCGTCATTGCCCCCCTTGACTCCTCGCCGTGATGCCCCCTTTAATCGCTGTCCACACATCCTCGTCCACACACCCTCCCCATGATCACACGTCAGCGGGGGCGCTGCGCGCGCCTGCCATGAGTTTAAGAGAGGCGTCATGTCAGACCGTATCGGTGAGCTGCTCGTCCGTGAGAACATTATCTCTCTCTCGCAGCTCAAAGACGCGCAGGTCGCGCAGCGCACTTCGCGCGAGAGCCTCACCTACACCCTCGCCAAGATGGGCACCGTGGGCGACAAGAGCCTCACGGAGTTCCTCAGCCGCCACTACGGCATCCCCCCCGTAGACCTCGAGGACGAGGAGATCGACGCCGACGTCATCTCCCTCGTGCCTGAGCAGCTCGCGCGCCAGCACACGCTGATCCCCATCAACCGCGCCGGCTCCTCCATCATCGTGGCGATGAGCAACCCCTCCGACCTCAACGCCATCGACGACATCAAGTTCCACAGCGGCCTCAACGTGGAGGTCGTGATCGCCAGCGAGCTCGCCATCCGCGCCGCCCTCGACCGCTACTACAAGAAGGACATCGACTACAAGAAGCTCGTCGACGAGATGAAGTCCGATGACGTGGAGGTGGAGGAGGCCGAGAAGGAGGAGGACGTCATCAGCCTCGAGCGCTCTTCAGAGGACGCGCCCGTGGTGCGCCTGGTGAACATGCTCCTGATCGACGCCATCCGCCGCAACGCCTCCGACATCCACATCGAGCCCTACGAGAAGGCCTTCCGCGTCCGCTACCGCATCGACGGCGTGCTCTACGAGATCATGAATCCGCCGCTCAAGCTCAAGAGCGCCATCACGAGCCGCATCAAGATCATGGCCTCCCTCAACATCGCCGAGCGCCGCCTCCCCCAGGACGGCCGCATCAAGATCAAGCTCGGCGAGGGCAAGGAGATGGACTTCCGCGTCAGCGTGCTGCCCACCCTCTTTGGCGAGAAGGTGGTGATGCGCCTCCTCGACAAGGGCAACCTGCAGCTCGACATGACCAAGCTCGGCTTTGAGCCCGAGCAGCTGGCAGTCTTTAAGGACTGCATCAACCGCCCCTATGGCATGGTGCTCGTCACGGGCCCCACGGGCTCAGGCAAGACCACCACGCTCTACTCCGCGCTCTCTGAGCTCAACAAGACCACCGACAACATCTCCACGGCGGAGGACCCCGTCGAGTTCAACCTCGCCGGCATCAACCAGTGCCAAATGGCCGACGCCATCGGCCTCAACTTCGCCGCCGCCCTGCGCTCCTTCCTGCGCCAGGACCCCGACATCATCATGGTGGGCGAGATTCGCGACTTTGAGACCGCCGAGATCGCCGTCAAGGCCGCCCTCACCGGCCACCTCGTGCTCTCCACCCTCCACACCAACGACGCGCCCTCCACCGTCAGCCGCCTCCTGAACATGGGCCTCGAGCCCTTCTTGGTGACGGCGTCGGTGAACGCCATCCTGGCGCAGCGCCTCGCGCGCAAGATCTGCGTGGAGTGCAAGCGCGAGGTCCGCGTAGACCCGCAGCAGCTCATCGACCTCGGCGTCCCCGCCGCGCAGGCGGCGGCGGGGAAGGTGTGCGAGGGTGCCGGCTGCCGCGTCTGCAACGGCACCGGCTACAAGGGCCGCATCGCCCTCTATGAGGTCATGGCGCTCACCGACGAGCTCAAGGACCTCGTGCTGCAGGGGGTGTCGAGCCTCGAGCTCAAGCGCGCCGCCATGCGCTCGGGCATGAAGACCCTGCGCCAGGCCGCCCTCGGGCGCCTGCTGAACGGCACCACCACCATCAGCGAGGTGATCCGCTGCTCCGCCGCGGACTGAGCTGCTGAGTCCGTCATGCTGAGTCCGTCATGCTAAGTCTGCACGCGCTGCTCCTCGAGGCTGTCCGCGAGGGCGCCTCCGACCTGCACCTCACCGTGGCCGCCCCCCCGACGGTGCGCGTGGACGGCCTCATGCGCCCCCTCGGGCGCTACCCGGCGCTCACCCCGGAGCAGGTGGAGGAGCTGTGCTTCACGGTGCTCTCCCCCGAGCAGCGCGAGCGATTTGAGCGCACGCAGGAGCTCGACATGAGCATCGGGGTGAAGGGCCTGTGCCGGTTTCGCGTGAACGTCTTTGTGCAAAAAGAGGCGGTGGCCGCGGTCTTTCGCGTGATCCCGTCCGCGGTGCGCACCGTAGAGGAGCTGGGCCTGCCGAGCGTCATCAGCGACCTCGCCCGCCGCGCCAACGGCCTCGTGCTGGTGACGGGGCCCACGGGCTCGGGCAAATCCACCACGCTCGCCGCGATGGTGGATCAGGTGAATCGCGAGCGCCCCTGCCACATCGTCACCCTCGAGGACCCCATCGAGTACGTGCACACCCACAAGCGCGCCCTCATCAACCAGCGCGAGGTGGGGGTGGACACCCACACCTTTAAGGACGCCCTGCGCGCCGTCCTCCGCCAGGACCCCGACGTGGTGCTCGTGGGCGAGATGCGCGACCTCGAGACGGTGGAGGCGGCGCTCCGCATCAGCGAGACGGGGCACCTCTGCCTCGCCACCCTCCACACGCAGTCCGCCATGCAGTCCATCACGCGCATCATCGACATCTTCCCGCCGCACCTCCGCGAGCAGATTCGGGTGCAGCTCAGCTTCTCGCTGCAGGGCGTGCTGAGTCAGCGCTTGATTCCGCGCGCCGACGGGCGCGGGCGCGTTCTGGCGCTAGAGTTGATCGTGCTCAACCAGGCGATCCGTAACCTCATCCGCGAAGACAAGCTCCACCAGATTCAGAGCATGGTGCAGATGGGGCAGACGAAATCGGGCATGGTGACCATGAATCAGAGTCTCATGCGCCTCTACCAGTCTAAGCAGATCACCCTCGAGGACGCGCGCGCCAACTCGAACGACCTCGACGAGTTCACCAACATGCTCGTCGCGCTGCAGAGTCAAGGCGCCGCCCCCCCTCGCCCGCGCTGACCACCGCTCCGCGCCCCCGCCCTTTGCCGCATAGGAGTTTCCATGTCGACCCACACCGTCTGGCACTGGGAGGCGCGCGCCCGCAGCGGCGAGCTCAAGAAGGGGACGCACGAGGCCGCCACGGAGCGCGACGTGCACGTCTACCTGCGCCAGCGCGAGCTCAACCCCATCGTGGTGCGCAAGCAGCTAGGCCCCAAGCTGAACCTCAGCTTCCTCGCCCCCTCCGTCAAGCGCCAAGAGATCGTGGTGTTCGTGCGCCAGTTCGCCACCATGATCGACGCCGGGCTGCCCCTGGTGCAGTGCCTCGACCTGATCGCGAGCCAGCAGGACAACCGCACCTTCAAAGCCGTCCTCACCGACATCAAGGAGACGGTGGCGGGGGGCTCCACCTTCGCGCAGGCCCTCAAGCGCCACCCCAAGGTCTTTGATGACCTGTTCGTGAACCTGGTGGCGGCGGGCGAGATGGGCGGTATCCTCGACACGATTCTCAACCGCCTCGCCGCCTACATCGAAAAGAACGCCAAGCTGGCGCGCCAGGTGAAGAGCGCCATGGCCTACCCGGTGGGCATCTCGGTGGTGGCGGCGGTGGTGATCTTTGTGCTCTTGCGGTTCGTGATCCCGAGCTTCGAGTCGATGTTCACCAGCATGGGCGGGCAGCTCCCCGGGCTCACGCAGGTCGTGATCAACCTCTCTCACTGGCTCGCCGCCAACACCGTCTTTGTGCTCGCGGGCGGGACGGCGTTCGTCTATGGATTTAAGCGGGTCACGGCCACCGCGCGGGGGCGGTACGTCTTTGATGGCTTTATGCTCAAGCTGCCGCTCTTTGGGGCGCTCCTCAAGAAGGTGGCCGTGGCGCGCTTCACCCGCACCATGGGCACCATGCTCGCCTCCGGCGTGCCCATCATCGAGGCGCTCGACATCGTCTCCAAGGCCTCAGGCAACAAGGTGATCGAGGAGGGGCTAGTGTTCGTGAAGGAGCAGGTGGGGCAGGGGAGTCTGATGGCGCCCCCCCTCGCCAAGACCAACATCTTCCCCAACATGGTGGTGCAGATGATCGCCGTGGGCGAGAGCACGGGCGCCATGGACGTGATGCTGACCAAGATCGCGGATTTCTATGACGATGAGGTGGAGGCGGCGGTGAACGGGCTGACGAGCATGATGGAGCCGTTGATGATGATGGTGCTAGGGGGAATCGTGGGCACGATTCTGGTGGCGATGTACTTGCCGATCTTCACCATCGCCGGCGCCGTGGGCGGGTAGCGGGCGGGGCGCGGGCGGGGCGCGGGAGATTCCCAAGATTCCCCCTTGCCAAGCGCGCCGCGGGGCGCCCATGATCGGATCGCTCGACGCCCAACTGGACGAGGTTGACCCCCCCATGCAGAGACGCCCCCATGCCCCCCGCGCGCCCCGCGCCGCCGCGCGCGGCGTCACGCTCATCGAGCTGATGATCGTGGTGGTGATCATCACCGTGCTCACCTCGCTGGCCGTGACGGGCTACCGCAAGGTGATCTATCAGGCGCGTAACGCCGAGGCGTACCACTTCCTCGGCGCGATCCGCGCGTCGCAGAATCTCTATTATCAGTCCACCGGCCAGTATGCCGGCGGGGCCGGCTGGGCGGAGTGGCCGCAGGGCGCTTTTCCGAGCGCCAACCGCGTCAACTGGGGCGAGCCGGACGACCCCACCTGGCAGGCGCTCGGGGCGCGCCCGGAGGGGCCCGTGTGGTTTAAGTATCAGATCAGGGCCAGCGAGAATCCCGCAGAGGCGCCCGCGGATTCCTTCCGCCCGCCCCCCGTGGGCCCTTGGTATCAGGCGCAGGCGCGTGGGGATTTTGATGCGGATGGCGTCACGTCGCTCTTTGAGGTCACGTCCGCCAAGGCGGAGGTCTATGTGGAGGACCTCAATGAGTGAGCGCCCCGAGCGTGCGTGATCTTTTTTACCGGAGAGCGCACTCCGCTCTTTTCAATCGAGAATCGCTGTTATAGGCTCTAGCGTAAGGTTTCAGCGTCTTGGCGTAGGCTTCAAGCCCACACTCCAGGCCAACACTCTCAGCCAACATCATCCCCCACTCCTGAGGTAAGACCCATGCGTCAGCAGAATAAAGGCTTCACCCTCATCGAGCTCATGATCGTGGTCACGATCATCGGTATTCTGGCGGTCGTCGCCGGCCCCGAGCTCATGAAGTACCAGACCCGCGCCAAGACCTCCGAGGCGATCCAGAACGTCTCCAAGATCGCCGACGGCGCGCGAGCCTACTACATGGCGGAGCAGACCAACCGTCTGGGCAACCTGCTCCAGAAGCAGTTCCCCATCAACACCCCCCTCACCCCCGCCACCTACGCGTGCAACAACGGCTCGCCGATCAAGCACGACCCGCGCACCTACAGCACCCCCGACACCTTCGGGAGCCCATCGTGGCAGGGGCTGCAGTTCGCCGTTTCCAAGCCCTTCTTCTACAGCTACATCTTCGAGACCAACGGCCAGGGGCAGAGCGCGCTCTTCTCCGCCCGCGCCGAGGGCGACCTCGACTGCGACGGCACCGCAGGCCTCTTTGAGCAGACCGGCCTCGTGGACCCCAACAACCAGGTCGTGATCAACCAGCTCTACCGCGAGAATGAGCTGGAGTGAGTCCCTCCTGCGCCGCCTCGGGCCGCCGCTCGCCGCCGCCGCGCTCCTAGCGCTGCACGCGAGCGCCAGCCTCGAGGCGCGCCTGACGCGCTCGTCCATGGGGAGCGCGCGGAGCGCGGCGGATGAGGTCGTGCTCTTGTCGAGGGTGGAGGTGACGCGCCTCCTCGCGCTCGGCCGCGACATGGCGGCGGCGGACGCGCTGTGGGTGCGCGCGATCCAGTACTTTGCGCGCCACATGCTCACCGACCGCCGCTTCCCGCTGCTTGAGCCGCTGGTGGAGCAGGTGCTCGCGCTCGACCCGCGCTTCCGGGACGCCTATTTTTGGGCAGGCACGAGCGTGCTCTACGCCGGCCAGGTCACCCCCGAGCGCGTCCACCGCGCCAACGCCTTTTACCTCGCGGCGATGGAGCGCTTCCCCGAGGACTACGAGGCCCCCTACCGCCTCGGGATCAACCTGTACTCCGAGCTGCGCGCCGAGGACCCGGCGCAGCGCGCGCGTGACCAGCGGCGGGGGCTCGCCTATCTCGAGCGGGCGGCGCGGGCGCGCAACGCGCCGGAGAGCGTGCGCGACCTCGTGCGCGGCGTGGCGCGCAGGCTCGGGGACGACGAGGTGCTCTTCTATGCGCTGACGGACGAGCTCGCGCGCGCGAGCAGCGCCGAGCTGCGCGCCACCCTCGAGGGGCGCCTAGAGGAGCTCATGGCGCGGATGGCGCGCTCCGGCGAGCTGCGCGCGCTGCTCGCGGGCGCCGAGCGCCTTGAGCGCGAGCGCCTCGCGAGCGCCCCCTACCTCGACGCGCTCGATTTTGAGCAGCTCGCCCCCCGCCCCCTCTCCCCCCGCTCGTGGCGTGAGCTGCTGGCGTGGGGGGAGGGCGGCGGGGAGGCGGAGGCGCGAGAGGGCGCGGGCGAGGGCGCGCGAGAGGGCGCGGGCGAGGGCGCGCGAGAGGGCGCGGGCGAGGGCGCGGGCGAGGGCGCGGGGGAGGCGGGGGGAGCCGGGGAGTGAGCTCGCGTGAGGTTTTTTGATTTTTTTCACGCTCAAGGAAAGAATATGCGACGCGAGCGTGTTATGCTCCCTTGAGCGACCACGCGGCCGCCCTCGCGCCCCACAAGGCGCCGCTCTCTGACATCTCACGACCACACACACCGCGAGCGCCGCGATTCTCTTTGGGGACGAATTGGCTTTCGACGGGGGCGCTGAAGCTCGAGCTGCACGTCGCGGGTCCCAGTCACCGCGTTAGAAAGGCTGGAACGATTGATTGCCAACGACAACGTTGAGTTCGCTCTCGCTGCCTAAAAACCAGCGTTGAGTGATGTCCCTCTTGCCCTCGCCTGCGGGGCTTGAGGGGCATAACCACAGCAGGATCGCGACCCCGAGTCTGTCTCGTGCGAGGGGAAGTTAAATCAGTCGAGGCTCCCCAGATGATCAGCCTGCCCAGGGGCGGAGAGTCGGGTAAAACAAAACATGGGATAAACGTGTAGACGCTCGCTGTGGATCGCCTGCGGACCTGGGTTCGACTCCCAGCGTCTCCACTCGATCGCGGGGCGCGCGGGGTGTGTGGTCGTGGGGTGTGTGGTCGTTGGGGGAGACTCGTGGGGCGTGTACCCTTGGGGGCGTGTACCCTTGGGGGCGTGTGCCATTGAGGGCGTGTGCCATTGAGGGCGTGTGCCATTGAGGGCGTGTGCCCTTAGGGTCTGCGCCCTTGGGGCGCGCCGGGCGGCGCGCTCAGCGGCGGCCGAAGTTCTGGACCCAGTACGTGCCGTACTCGCCGCGCGCGCCGAGCAGGACGCCCACGCCGAGCTCGGTGAATAGGCCGTTGAGGATGTTCTTGCAGTGCCCCGGGGACTCCATCCACGCGCGCACCACGCTCTGCGGCGTGCGCTGGCCCGCGGCGATGTTCTCGCCCCAGGCGCGCCCGCTGTAGCCCTGCGCGGCGATTCGGTCGCGCGGGCCCTCGCCGCGGGGGTCGCGGTGGTCAAAGAAGCGCTCGCGCTCCATCGCCTCCGCGTGGACCTGCGCGGCGGCGTCGAGCTGCGCGTTGGGGGCGAGGGGGGGGGTGGGCTCAAACCGCTGCCCGCCGCAGCTGCCCCCGCGCGCCCGCTCGGCGTTGACGAGCGCGAGCACCTCCGCCATCTCGCGCGCGTAGCGCCCGGGGGCTGGGGCGAGGGCGGGGGCGGGGGCGGGGGCGCTCGCGGCGGCGCGCGCCTGCTCCGCTAGCAGCCGCGCGCGCCGCTCCTCGGCGGCCGCGCGCTCCGCCTCGTGGCGCCGCGCCTCCTCGCGCTGGCGACCCTGCTCGGCGGCGGCGCGCCGCTCCTCAGCGCGCGCGATGGCGCGCTCCGCCTCCTCGCGCGCCTCGCGCGCCGCCTCAGCGCGCGCGCCGTCACGGGCCTCGCGCGCCGCCTCCTCGCGGGCCTCGCGGGCCTCGCGCGCCGCCTGCTCGCGGGCCTCGCGGGCCTCGCGCGCCGCCTCCTCACGGGCCTCGCGCTCAGCGCCGCCCTCAAACTCGTCGTCGATGCGCTCGTCGAGCTCGTCAAAGGCGCTCTGGGCGCGGGCGCGCAGCTCTTCAAAGTAGGGCGCGCCGATGGTCTCGCGCTTCCCTTGGGCGTGGGCGAGCGGAGAGGCGGTGAGCAAGGCGAGGGCGAGCAGCGCGAGGGCGCGCGGCGTGAGGGCGCGCGGCGAGGGGCGGGGCGTGAGGGGGCGCGAGGCGCGAGGCGGCGGGGGGCGGTGGCGCATGGGAGACTCAGGGGGGTGAGGGGGGCGGGGGGCGGGGGGCGGGGGATCAACGCGCGAGCGCGCGAGCGCGCGGACGCGCGAGCGCGCGAGTGGAACGCACAGGACGCGACGTGAGCGGCGGTTATTCACGCCCTCTCGCCCTCCCGCCCTCCAGCTCTACGCCGCGCCGCGCCGCTTAGGCGCGAGGGGCGAGCGCGCCG
>VGTA01000099.1 GCA_016874875.1 Deltaproteobacteria bacterium
CGAGGCGCGCGCCCGCCTGCTGTTTGAGTGGGCGCGGGACGCGCTGCGCGAGGAGGAGCGCGCCGGCGTCCCCCGCGTCCTCGAGACCCTCGCCGCGCGGCGGGGGGACTGCAACGAGCAGAGCGCCCTCCTCGTGACGCTCTACCGCGCCGCCGGCCTCCCCGCCGAGCAGGTCTTTGGGCTCCTCGCCCTCGGCGACCGCGCGGGCTACCACGCCTGGGCGCGGGTGTGGCTCGGGGGCGCGTGGGTGGAGGTGGACCCGGCGCGCGGCCTTGACCGCGCCACGCCGGCGCACTGGGCGCTCAGCGCCGGCGATGAGCGCGCGCAGGAGCGCCTGCGGCCGCTGCTCGGGCGCCTCTCGGCGCGCCTGCTCGGGTGGGGGCGCTGAGGTGTCCCCGTGCGCCGCCGCCCTGTGCGCCCTTTGCAGCCCCCCTCGGCTCTGATAGGCTCTCTCAACGCCCATCCCCCCGCGAAGCCCCTCCCCCCGCGAATCCTAGGACGCCCATGGACGCACTCTCCCCCCTCCTCATCGCCCTCGCTGCCCTCGCCGCCCTCGCCCTCGCCGTCTGGGCGCACGTGGCCTTCTGGGGCTGGTACTACAGCCGTGGCGCCCTCGACGGGGAGCGCCATTGGGTCAAGGCCGCCGACGGGTGGCGCGTGGCCCTCGAGCGGCACCCGCTCCCCGAGGGCGCCGCGCGCGCCGGCGTGGCGCTCTGCTGCCCCGGTCTCGCCTGCAACGGGCGCATCTTTCATCTGCGCGATGAGGTGAGCTTTATGCAGGGCCTCCGCGCCAAGGGCTACGAGGTGTGGATCATCCACCCCCGCGGCATGGGCGCTAGCGAGCGCCCCCTCGAGGGCGAGTGGCGCTTTGGGCACACCGACTACCTCAAGGACGGCCTCGCCGCCCTCCGCTACGTGTACCGCCACGCCGGCGAGGCGCCGCTGTGGGTGGGGCACTCCATGGGCGGCCTCATCGGCTACGAGCTCGCCGCCATCGCCCCCCGCAAGATGCGCGGCCTCGTCACCCTCGGCACCCCCACCAACCTCAGCGTCCACACCGTCCCGCGCCTGCACTATTTGATGTTCAAGTGGTTCTGTAAGGGCCTCAAGGTCGCCTACCTCGGCAAGCTCTCCACCCTCGTCGCCCCCTGGGCGGGCTGGGTGAGCGCCCTCCACCCCGCCCCGCTCTACGTCAACTTCAAGCTCCTCCCGCCCCGCTACCTGCGCTCCTTCCTCGTGGAGGCCTTTGAGGACACCCCCCGCCAGCTCCTCGACGAGTTCGTGGGCGCCGTGGACGGGCGCGGCCCCCTCTCGGAGGAGGGCTGGGAGCGCTACCGCGCCACGCTGCGGTCGCTGCGGGTGCCCATCTTGGCGGTGGTGAGCGACGCCGACGGCCTCGCCCCCATCGGCGTGACCACGGCCATCGAGGAGTGGGGGCCGCCGGGCGGGGTGACGATGTGGCGACTCGAGGGCTACGGGCACGCCGAGCTCGGCGTGAGCCTGCCCGCGCGCGCGGTGATCGCGCCGGGGGTGGCGGACTGGGCGGAGGCGCACGCGGCGCGCCGCCTCAAGCGCTCCAGCGGCGCGGGGGAGGGGGGCGCGTGAGCGGCGATCGCCTCTGGCGCCTCCGCGGGCGCGACCTCGCCCTTGAGCGCCACGCGCCCCCCGCCCCCGCGGGCGGCGAGGTGGAGGTGCGCGTCCGCGCCTTTGGGGTGAATCGCGCCGACCTCCTCCAGCGCGCGGGGCGGTACCCCGCCCCCTCCGGCGCCCCCCCCGACGTGCTCGGCCTCGAGTTCGCCGGCGAGGTGGTCCGCGACGCCCACGGCTGGCGCGCCGGCGACCGCGTGGCGGGCCTCTGCGCCGGGGGCGCCTACGCCGAGCGCCTCTGCGCCCACCCGCGCGCCCTCATCCCCTTGCCCGCTTCTTGGTCGTGGGCGCAGGGCGCCGCCCTCGCCGAGGCCTACCTCACCGCCTTTGACGCCCTCGGCGCCATCGCCGACCTCCGCGCCGGCGAGCGTGTGCTGATTCACGCTATCGGCAGCGGCGTGGGGGTGGCGGCGGCGGCGGTGGCGGCGTGGATGGGGGCGGAGGTGGTGGGCACCACCCGCTCCGCGTGGAAGCGCGACCGCGCCCTCGGCGAGCTGCCCGCGCGCGCCGTCTACGTGGTGGAGGGCGGCGACCTCGACGCCGTCGCCGCCGCGGAGCCCGAGGGCTTCCATGTCATCATCGACCTCGTGGGGGGCTCCTACCTCGAGGGCGACGTGCGCCTGCTCGCCCCCCGCGGGCGCGTGGTGGTGGTGGGGCTCCTCGCCGGCGCCGCGGGGCAGCTCCCGCTCGGCGCGCTGCTCGCCAAGCGCGCGAGCGTCCACGGCACCGTCCTGCGCTCGCGCCCTGAGGAGGAGCGCGTGGCGCTCACGCAGCGCTTCTGCGCGCAGGTCCTGCCCGCCCTCCGCCGCGGCGCCCTCGCCCCGCCGGCGGTGGAGGCCCTCAGCGCGCTGAGCGTGGAGGTCGCCCACGAGCGCCTCGCGCGCGGCGACGTGTGGTCGCAGCTCGCCTGCGTATGGGACTAGACCGCGCGCGCGCTCCTGCGCTATGCTCGGCTGCGCGCCGGGCCCCCACCGGGCCCCCACCGCGCCCCCTCTGCGCCCCCACCGCGCCCCCACGGCGCTCAAGAGTGCCGCCATGAGTCAAGACGAGCCAAAGTCCCCCAAGAGGCGCATCGAGACCTCCGCGCTCGACAAAGACAAGGTGGCGGAGATCGAAGACAAGCTCTACCGCATCAGCCAGATCAAGTCCGCCAAGATCAAGCGCCGCGACCTCGAGCTCGACGACGAGCGCCTGCCCCTCGCCACCGTGGAGTCGATGATCGGCTTCCGAGACCAGGGGGACGTGTTCCGCAACGACCTCGACCTCCTCTTTGATCGCCTGCAGGGGGAGGCCGAGCCCCCCGAGTTCTCCCCCCCCGCCGACGAGGGCAGCGCGGCGTTCGAGCCCATCGGGGCGCCCAGCGCGGGGGACTCCGCCGACGCCCGCGCCGAGACGCCCGCGCCCGTGGAGGCGAGCAGCCTCGGCGGCTTCAACTTTAGCGACCTCGACTTCTCCTCCCTCGCCGCCCCGACGGGGGACATGGTGGTGGTGAGCGCGGCGGAGGACGGCGGCGCGGGCACGGGCGAGGCGGAGGACGACGTGCCCTTTGAGGCGCTCGAGCGCCTCATGGGGGGCGCCCCCGCCACGCCGCGCGCTCCCGCGCGCCCCGCGCCCGCCGCGCCCGCCGCCCCCCTCAACGCGCAGGGCGACGAGGTGGACACCTGGAACGACCCTGAGGAGTAGCGCCCCGCGCGCCGCTGAGAGGAGGCCGCGATGCGCGTGGCTGTGGTGAATCGCGGCGAGGCCGCCCTGCGCTTCCTCAAGAGCGCGCGCGTCGCCTCCCCCCCCGTGGAGGCCGTCCTCCTCTACATCGACGCCGACGCCGAGAGCGCCGCCGTCCGCCGCTACGCCCTCAAGGAGCGCCTCGAGGGGGGCAAGGAGGCCTACGAGGACCCCGCGCGCGTCCTGGCCGCCGCGCGCCGCGCCGGCTGCGTCGCCGCCTGGCTGGGCTGGGGCTTCGCCTCCGAGCGCGCCGAGTTCGTGGCCGCCCTCGAGGAGGGCGGGCTGCTGCCCCTCGCGCCGCGCCCCGAGACGCTCGCCCTCCTCGGCGACAAGGGCCGCGCCCTCGGCGCGGCGCGCGCGGCGGGCTTTGTGGTGGAGGGGGGCGTGGTGGACCTCGACGCCCCCGCGGGGGAGGGCGCCCCCGCCGGCGGGCGGACGCCCGAGGCGCTCGCCGGCGCCGCCCGCCGCCTGATGGGCGACGCCCCGGCGGGGGAGTGGCTCCTCAAGGCGGCGGAGGGGGGCGGCGGGCGCGGCATCTGCGCGCTGCCCGCCGCGCCCGACGCCCTCCTCGCCACCTGCGCCGAGGCGCTCGCCGCCTGCCTGCGGGCGGGCTGGGCGCCGCGCTTTGTGGTGGAGCCCCTCGTGCGCGAGGCGCAGCACGTGGAGGCGCAGCTCATCGGCGACGGGGCGGGGGGGGCGTGGGTGGTGGGGCTGCGCGACTGCTCGGCGCAGCGCCGCCGACAGAAGCTCATCGAGGAGTGCCCCCCCCCGGCGCTCCCGGCGGCGGCGGCGGAGCGCTTCGCCGCCCTCGCCCTCCGCCTCGCCGAGCAGGTTTGCCTCCGCAGCGCCGCCACGGTGGAGGCGCTCTACGAGCCCCGCGCCGGCGCGCTGCGCTTCTTGGAGGTGAATCCGCGCCTGCAGGTGGAGCACCCCGTGAGCGAGGAGGTCTACGGCGTGGACCTCGTGCTCGCGCAGGTGTCGGTGGCGCGCGGCGAGGGGCTGCCCGCGCCCACGGCGCCGCGCGGCGTGGCGGTGGAGGCGCGCGTGTACGCCGAGGACCCCGAGCGCGCGTTCGCCCCCGCCCCCGGGCGCATCCGCCGCCTCCGCCTCCCCGCCGGCCCCGGCGTCCGCGTGGACGCCGGCTTTGAGGAGGGCGACGTCATCTCCGAGGCCTTTGACCCCCTCATCGCCAAGGTCATCGCCCACGCCCCCACGCGCCCCCTCGCCCTCGCCCGCCTCGCCGCCGCCCTCGACGACCTTGAGCTCTTGATCGAGGGCGGCGCCTCCAACCACCGCTACCTCGCCGCCCTCGCCCGCGACCCCGACTTCGCCGCCGGGCGCTGGCACACGCAGCGCCTCCTGCCCCCCCCCGCGCCCCCCCCCGCCCTGCGCGCCGTGGCCCTCGTGAGCGCCGCCCTCGACTCCTTTGTGCGCGACGGCGACCGCAGCCTCAGCCCCGAGGGGCGGCACACGCAGGAGGGGGAGCGCCCGCTCGATGTCTACCGCCTCGGCGCGCGCGACTTCCTCGTGCGCCCCGCCGAGGAGGGCGCTGTCGGCGCGCTCGTGCGCGTGCGCCCCCTCGACGCCAACACCCTCGAGCTCACCCTCTCGGGCGCCCCCCACCGCGTGCAGCGCGCCCTCGGCGACGGGCGCATCTGGGTGGACGGCGCCCCCTACCTGCTCGCCCCCGCCCTCCACGGCCCCCTCCGCGCCCCCTCGCTCGGCGTGGTCCTCTCGGTGGAGCGCGCGGCGGGGGAGTGGGTGGAGCGCGGCGCGCCGCTGCTCACGCTCGAGTCCATGAAGGTGGAGGTGCGCGTGGAGGCGCCGCGCGCCGGGCGCGTGCGCGAGCTCTACGTGCAGGTGGGGGGGCTGGTGCGCCCCGGGCAGCCCCTGCTCGCGCTGGTGATGGACGGCGACGCCGCGGAGCCCGCCCCCCTCCTCGCCCTCGGCGCCCCGCCCCCGGGGGGCGACGGGCTGGCGGGTGTGGCCCTGCGCGCCGCGCTCACCGGCTGGGACCTCACCCCGCTGCCGCGCGCCACCCTCGAGCGCGCCGCCGGCGACCTGAGCGCCGCCGAGCGCGCCGACCTCCTCAGCGCCGCCCTCGACCTCGCCGAGCTCTTTGACCGCCGCCCCCGCGCCAGCAGCGAGGAGCGCGGCGGCCTCGCCTACGCCACGCGCCCGCAGCTCCTCCTCGATGCTCTCGCGCGCGGGGGCCTCGACGACCTGCCCGCCGGCTGGCGCGAGGTGCTCACGCGCGCCCTCGCCCGCCTCGGCGTCCACGACCTCAAGCCCTCCGAGGAGCTCAACGAGGCGCTCGTCCGCCTCCGCCGCGCTCACGGCGACCTCAGCGCGCGCCTCGAGGTGGCCCACGCGCTCCTCGCCCGCTCCCCCGGCGCCCCCCGTGACCTCCTCAGCCGCGTCGCCGGCCTCGACCCCGATCGCTTTGGCGACCTCGTGGCGCTCGCCGACGCCCTCTCGCTCCACGCCCTCGCCGACGGCGGCGCGCCGCTCTCGGAGGGGGAGCGCGCGGCGGCGCTGGCGACCGCGGCCGACCCAGCGCAGGGCCTCTGGCGCGCCCCGGTGTGGCCCGACGCCTGCCTCGACGCGCTGGCGAGCGCGGCGCGCGAGGGGCGCCCCGGCGCCCTGCGCGCCCTCGCGCGCGCCCTCGGGCTCGGGGGCGGAGAGGGCGAGGGGCGGGCGGGGGCGGAGGCGGAGGGGGCGGCGGGGGCGGAGGCGGCGGGGGCGGGGGAGGCGGCGGGGGCGCTCACCGCCGAGCTGGGCGGCGAGCTGCTCGTGGTCTCCGCGGACCTCGGCGCCCTCTGGCGGCGGCTGGCGGCCCCCTGCGCGCCGCCGCTCGCGCGCGCCGTCTGGCTCTGCGAGGACCCGCGCGGGCTCGACGCCGCGCTCGCGGAGGCGCCCTGGGGCGCGCCCTGGGCGGGCGCCCCCTGCGACCTGTGGCTCATCGGCGCGCGCGCCTCGGGCGGCGACCGCCCGCTGCGCGCCCCCCGCGTGGAGCGCCTCCCGGTGGGCGCCCTCGCCCCCGACCCGCTCGCGCGCGACCTCCTGCCCTCCACCTACGAGCGCCTCTGCCTCGAGCGCCTCAGCCGCTTTGAGGTGGAGCGCGTGCGCGCCGAGCAGGTGCGTAACACGCCCTCCGTCTACCTGCGCGGGCGCGTGGCGATCTACCGCGCCACCGCGCGCGAGAATCCCGAGGACGTCCGCCTGCTCGCCTACGCCGAGGTCACCCACCTGCGCCGCGGGCGCGGGCGCCCCCTCACCATCCCGCAGGTGGACAGAGTCTTCTATGAGGCCACCCGCGCCCTCCACGCCGTCATCAGCGAGCTCGACCCCCACCGGCGCCTCCAGTGGAACCGTTTTGTGGTGCGCCTGCTCCCCGCCGTGCCGCTCGGCGTGGAGGTCATCAAGGGCTACGTGTCGCGGCTGAGTCCGGCGGCGCGGTGGGTGGGGCTCGAGAAGGTGGTGGTGCAGGCGCGTTTCGCCGACCACGCCGCCCCGGGGGGCGTGACGCCGCTCATGGACCTCTCCATCGGCGACCTGCTGCAGCCGCAGCCGAGCTACGCGCTCCGCGCCGCCTCACGCCAGCCCCTCACGCCGCGCTCTCGCTTTGAGTCGTCGGTGGTGGCGGCGCGGCGGCGAGGGCTCATCCACCCCAGCGAGGTGCTCTACCTGCTCGAGGGGGGCGGCACGCTACCGCGCGGGCGCGTGCAGCCCCTGCCCGGCCTGCCGCCCGAGGTGGCGGAGGGCGCCGGCGCCGCCCTCGGCGTGTGGCTCGTCGAGACGCCGCACACCCGCCCGCGCGTCACCTTCCGGCGTGTGCTCATCATCTCCAACCCCACCCTCCGCATGGGCGCGCTCGCCGCCCCCGAGTGCGCGCTCATCATCGCCGCGCTCGACTTCGCCGCCGCCCAGCGCCTGCCCGTGGAGTGGGTGAGCGTGAGCAGCGGCGCGCGCATCGACTGGGAGAGCGGGACCGAGAATCTCGACGCCTGCGCGCGCGTGCTGCGCCGCCTCATCGAGTTCAACCGCGCCGGCGGGCAGGTCAACGTGCTCGTGCCGGGGGTGTGCGTGGGGGCGCAGTCGTACTGGAACGCAGAGGCCACCATGATGATGAACGCCAGCGGCGTGCTCATCATGACCGACCGCGGCGCGATGGTGCTCACGGGCAAGCGCGCCCTCGAGCTGTCGGGCTGCGTGGCGGCGCAGGACGAGCTCGACCTCGGCGGCTACTCGTCGGTGATGGGCCCCAACGGCCAAGCGCAGCTCTACGCGCCCGACCTCCCTCGCGCCTACGCGCTGCTCTACACCTACTACCAGCTCTGCTACCTCGAGCCGGGGGCGCGGCGCCCCGCCCCCCTGCGCACCCGCGACCCCGCCGACCGCGACGTGGGGCGCAGCCCCTACCCCGAGGAGCTCGGGCACGGCTTCCGGACGGTGGGCGAGGTGTTCTCGGAGCTCAACGCCGAGCGTAAGCGCCCCTTCTCCGTGCGCCCCATCATGCACGCGCTCCTCGACGAGGGCGCCCCCACCCTCGAGCGCTGGGGGGCGACGCAGGGCGCCGAGACCGCCGTGGTGTGGCACGGGCGCCTCGCCGGGCACGCCCTTACGCTCATCGGCGTGGAGAACCAGCCCACGCGGCGCGTGGGGGGGGGCGCGGAGGGCCCTAGCGAGTGGGCGGGGGGCACGCTCTACCCGCAGGCGTCGCGCAAGGTGGCGCGGGCGCTCAACGCATCGCGCGGGCGCTGCCCCGTGGCGGTGCTCGCCAACCTCTCGGGGTTTGACGGCTCCCCCGAGTCGCTGCGGCAGTGGCAGCTCGAGTACGGCGCCGAGATCGCGCGCGCGGTGGAGGGCTTTGACGGCCCCATCTACTTTATCGTCCTCTCGCGCTACCACGGCGGCGCCTACGTCGTCTTCTCCAAGGCGCTCAACCCGCGCCTCGAGGCGCTCGCCGTGGAGGGCAGCTACGCCTCCGTCATCGGCGGCGGCCCCGCCGCCGTGGTGGTCTTTGGGCGCGACGTGAGCGCCCGCGCCGCCGCCCTCGCCCGCGAGGAGGCGCGCGCCGCCGGCCTCGACGAGCGCGAGGCGCGCGTGAGCGCCGAGCACGAGGCGCGGGCGCGCGCGGAGGTGGCGCAGCGCTTTGACGCCACCCACAGCGTCCACCGCGCCGCGCGCGTGGGCTCCATCGACGAGGTGATTCCGCTCAGCGCCCTGCGCCCCGCCCTCGCCGCGCGCCTCGCGGCGGACGCGGCGGACGCGGCGGGCGCGGCGGGCGCGGCGGGCGCGGCGGGCGCGGCGGAGGGCTGAGCGCGCCGCCCTCAGCGCCGAGGGATGAAGAGCGAGTTCAGCACGCTGAGGCTATCTCGCTCGCTGGCGTGCTCGTGGAGGCGCTCGTGCTGG
>VGTA01000100.1 GCA_016874875.1 Deltaproteobacteria bacterium
TGGGCGAAGCCGATGACGCCCGGGGTGGCGGAGGAGAGCTCAAAGTTCTGGTTGGACTGCAGCGTGAGCTTGCCCGTGGCGACGAAATTGTCGAGTCCCGCGCTCTGCGACGCCGACTGCACGTTGGCGGTGAAGCCGAACTGGTCCGCTTGTAAGCCGCCGTTGGAGAACGAGAGGTCGATGTTGCGCCCGTCCTCTGCCACGAGCTTCAGCACGCCAAAACTGTTCACCGAGGCCACCACGCCCGTCTTAGCGCTCACCGCGTTGAGCGCGTCCACGAGCGCACCATCGGCGTCATTCTGCTGCACCTCAAAGCCGCTGATCTTCTGGCCGTTGAGGGTGATAAAGTTCTCCTCATTGAGGGTGAACTGCTGAATCTGCCCCTGGGGGACACCCGCGAGGTCCACCGGCGAGCCCTCAAGGACCGTGGGCCCCACGATCGCGCGCACCCCGCTCTGCGCCGAAGAAGAGTTGATCGCCGCCGCCTTGGCGATGGCCGAGGAGGCGCGGAGGGTGGTGGAGAACTGGTCATCGGCGGCGACGGTGTCGCGAATCACAAAAGAGCCCGCCTCGCTGAGCACCGTGAGCGAGTTGGCGGCGTTGAGCGTCGCCGCGCTCACGAAGGTGTCCGCCACGTAGCGCGCCTGCGCCGCGAGCTGCCGCGCGGAGGCGCCGGCGATCGACACGCCGAGCGTCTCGTCCATGTTCGCGCCCACCTGCAGGTCGCGGAGCAGGAAGTTGCCGTCGAGCAGGAGGTTGCCGTTGAAGTTGGTGGTGCCGGCGATGCGGTTGACCTCATCGACGAGCTGGTCCACCTCGGCCTGCAGCGAGGCGCGGTCGTTGGCGTTGTTGGTGTCGTTGGCGGACTGCACAGCGAGCTCTCGGAGGCGCTGCAGGATGTGCGTCGTCTCGCTGAGCGCCCCCTCCGCCGTCTGTGAGAGCGAGATGCCGTCGCTGCAGTTGCGCACCGCCTGGTTGAGCCCCTTGGTCTGCGCCGTCAGGCGGGTGCTGATGCTGAGGCCAGCGGCGTCGTCCTTGGCGCTGTTGATTCGCAGACCGGAGGAGAGGCGCTCAAAGGACGTGGCGAGGGCGGACGTGCTCTTGCTGAGCTGGCGTTGGCCGTTGAGCGCGCTCTGGTTGGTGTTAATGAAGAGTCCCATGTGGAGGCCTTTGCGGGGGGCGGTGTGAGGAGGCGCGCCGCGCGTCTCTGTTGGGATCTCCACGAGGGGGAACCCTTGGTTAAGCCTCTTAAATCCGCCTTTGTTCTTGAGACGTTAAGTCTTATATTTAAGCGCGGCAACGTGTTGCTCTTCGAGATAGTTTAACAAAATTATCGGCGCGCCGTAAACCCTTCGCGAAAAAAATTCCTCAGATCTCCATCCGTCCTCCCGCGCCCCCTCGCGCCCCCTCGGCGCCTACACATCGAGCACATACACCAGCTTGTGGTCCCCCTCCGCATAAAAATCCTCAAAGGTCGCCGCCAGGCGCGCCCCCACGCTCACATAAAACCCGCGAGCGGCGGCGTAGGCCGGGAGGGCGGAGGTCTCGATATAGACTGCGCGCCCCCCCTCCGCGCGCACCTCGGCGAGGGCGCGGCGCAGGACCTCGCGCGCGAGGCCGCTGCCTTGCGCGCGGGGGTGGGCGGCGATCCAGTAGAGGTCATAGGAGGTCTGGCTGCCCGGAATCCGCCCCCAGCAAGCATAGGACAGGAGCTCGCCGCCCACCTCCGCCATGAGCAGCTCGTAGCCGCTCGCGGCGCCCCGCTGGTGGCGCTCGCGCGGCAGCTCCGCGGCGATCTCCACCTCCTCGTCGCTAAAGTTGCCGCAGGCGCGCACGAGGGCGGCGACGGCGTGCTCGTCGCGCGCCTCCACCGCGCGCCGCCACGACACGGCGCCGAGGTCCACGGCGGGGGGGACGGGCGCGCCGAGGGCGCAGCGGGCGAGGCGCCCCACCACGCCCTCCACGCTCAGCCCCGCCCGCGCCGCCGCCGCCATAAAGCCGGCGTCGGGGGCGAGGCAGGGGTTGGCGTTGACCTCTAGGAGCCAGGGGCGCCCCTCCTCGTCCACCCGCAGGTCCACGCGCGCGGCGCCGCGGAGCCCAAAGAGCGCCCAGCAGCGCGCGCAGAGGTCGCGGAGCGCCTGGTGCAGGCGCGCCTCCTCGGGGGTGTCGGCGGCGGGGAAGCGGCGCTCGCTGAGGGCGTAGTCGGGCGCCCCCTCGTCCCACTTGCCGCCGTAGCTGAGGACGCGGGGGGCGCGGGGGTCGTCGTGCAAAAAGACCAGCTCCGCTAAGGGCAGCACCTCACAGCGCCGCTCCTCGCCGCGCGCCCCCCCCGAGCGCGGCTCCGCCTCTAGGAGCGAGACGTTGAACTCGCGGCCGTGGATGTACCGCTCCGCTAGCCAGCGCCCGCCGTAGCGCGCGCGGAGGTCGCGGGCGCGCGCCTCCACGCCGCCGCTGGGGACCACGCAGGACTCGTCGAGGCCGAGGGAGCCGTGCTCGTCCACGGATTTCACGATCCAGCGCGCGCCCTCGCCGCCCTCGCCGCCCTCGCCCCAGGCGGCGGGCACGGGGAGGTCGGCGGCGCGCAGGCGGGCGCGGGCGAGGAGCTTGTCGCCCGTCACCCGGAGCGCCTCGGCGCCGCAGCCCGTGTAGGGGAGCGCGAGGGCATCAAAGAGCGCCGGGGCGCACGTGAGCGCGGGGCCCACCCCGCCGAGCGACTCCACGAGGTTGAAGACGAGGTCGGGCGGGTCGGCGCGGAGGGCTGCGAGGGCGGGGGCGAGGTCGAGGGTGAGGGCGAGGCGCGAGGGGGCGTGCCCGAGGGCGCGCAGCGCCTCCTCCACCGCCGCCGCCTGCGCGAGGGTGTCGAGCTCGTCGGGGGGAGCGTCGGGGGGAACGGCCTGGTGGGCCACGCACACGCGCGCCACCTCACGCCCCCGCGGGGCGCCGGGCGGGGCGGCCCTCCACGGCGAAGGGGGGGAGGCGCTGGGCGAGGTCGCCCTCGAACGAGTCGAGAATCTGCCCCAGCAGCTCCTCGTAGCTCACGCCGTGGAGGTCGGCGAGGACCACGAGGTCGGAGTAGCCGGGGCGCAGGCCGGCCAGCGGGTTCACCTCTAGGAACTGCGGCTCCCCGCGCTCGTTGGAGCGCACGTCCACCCGCCCGCCGTCGCGGCAGCCGAGGGCGCGCCAGGCGGCGAGCGCCACCTCGGCGGCGCGCAGCGCCTCGGGGTCGCGCGCCGCCTCGTAGCGGATCTGCCCGGCGTAGTTGGTCTTGGTCTCATACGAGTAGGAGTCCCCCTCCGCGGCGGACGCCTCCGTGAAGATGACCTCCATCACGCCGAGGGCGCGCGCCCGCTCCGCGGAGCCCACCACGCCCACGGTGAACTCGCGCCCGGGGAGGAACGCCTCCACGATGACGGGCTGGTGGAAGCGTGCCCACAGCTCCTCACAGGCGCGGCGGAGGTCGCCGGGGGTGTGGGCCTTGCACAGCGCGCTGATGCCCTTGCTGGTGCCCTCGGCGATGGGCTTGGCGAACACCGGGTAGCGCAGCGGCGCGGCGTCGATGAGCGGGAGGTCGGCGGGGTCGCGGAGCACAAAGAAGTCGGCGGTGGGCACGCCCGCGTCGCGCACCACGCGCTTGGTGAGGCCCTTGTTGAGCGACAGCGAGAGCACGAGGGGGTCGGAGAACACGCAGGGCACCCCGTACACCTCGAGGATGGTGGGCACCTGCGCCTCGCGCCCAGGGCCCCACAGGCCCTCCGCGATGCTGAACACGAAATCCCAGCGCCGCCCCGCCGCCAGCTTTTGGATGAGGCGGCGCGCGCCGCCCACGCGCTCGACCTTGTAGCCCCGCGCGCGTAGGGCGCCCTCTAGGGCGACCACGGTCTCGATGGACTCGAACTCCGCGGTCTGCTCAAGGGTAAAGCCGCGCGCGAGGTAGTCCTCGCGGAGGTCATAGCAGAGGCCCACCCGAGGGCGCCGGCCCCCGAGGGCGCGGGCGAGGGGGCGCGCGGGGGCGGGGGCGGGGGCGGGCGAGGGGGGTTCTGCGTCCTCCTCCACGAGCGGCGCGCTCTCGGCCAAAGGGCGCGCGGCGGGCGACGCGGGCATCTGCGCGGCGCGCGATGAATCAGCCACAAGAACGCCCAGGGCGACACTTGAGTGCATGTGTAAGGTCCTAGCGCCAACAGCGGGGCGCCACCTCGGTGTGGTCAGGCACGCGCCTCGCCGCTCGGGGTGAGAGCGGTGCGTCACGCGGGCTTGGATTGTGTCGGGAGGGTGGTTTTTTGCAAGATGTTTTTGGACCCGACTCCCCCCCTCCGCGAGCCCCCCCATGAGCCCATCGCCCTCCGCCTCTGCCCCTGCCTCTGCCCCCGCCTCTGCCCTCGGCCCTGAGCGCCCACAGAATCTCAAGCGCAGCGCCTTCCACGCCCTCTGGGGGCTGTTCGCCGTGTATCTCGCCGAGCGCTACCTCAGCCCCCTCGGCCTCCGCCTCGTCTCGGGCGGCTTCACGCTCATCGCGTGGGGGCTCGAGGCGCTCAAGCGGAGCGGCGCGCGGGGCGAGGCGCTCTTTGACGCGCTCTTTGGCGCCATCACACACCCGCACGAGCGGCGGCGAATCAACTCCGCCACCTGGTACTGCAGCGCCGTCTTCGCCACCACGCTGCTCTTTGACCCCCGCGCCGTCACCCTCAGCGTGCTCTGCCTCGCGGTGGGCGACCCGGCGGCGGGCTTTGTGGGGCGGCGCTGGGGGCGCGTGCGCCTGGTGGGGCGCCGCACGCTCGAGGGGACGCTCGCCTTCACCCTCAGCGCCACCCTCGCCGCCCTCGCCCTCCTCCTCCTCGCCCCCCCCGGCGCCGGCCCGACCGCCCTCCCCGCCGGTCCCCTCGGCGCGCTGTGGGTGGCGGGGGCGGCGGGGGGGGCGGCGGCGCTGGCGGAGCTGCTGAGCGGGCGCTGGCTCGATGACAACCTCACGGTGCCCCTCGCGGCGGCGGCGGCGGCGACGTTGGCATGGGGCGGAGCGGGCTAGCCGCCCCGCTCGTCGCCCCGCTCGTCGCCCCGCTCGTCGCCCCGCTCGTCGCCCTCCTCGTTGAGGGTGAGGGGCGGGCTCGGCGGCGCGGCGCGCGCCGCGAGGTAATCCGGGTCCGCCGCGAGGCGCTGGAGGCTGGCGTGCGCCTCCGGAGAGCCGCCCTGCTCGGCGGCGACGCGGTAGAGGTCCGCGGCGACCACGAGGCTGCGCGCCACCCCCGCCCCGCGCTCGTAGAGGTCCGCGAGGTGCTCGATGGCCTCGAGGTCCCCCTGCTCCGCGGCGAGGCGGTAGAGGCGCGCCGCCTCGGCGTCGTTCGCCTCTACCCCCTGCCCGTACTCGTACATGATGCCGAGGTTGGTCTGCGCCACGGCGTTCCCCTGCGCCGCCGCTAGGGCGTAGAGGCGCGCCGCCTCGGCGTAGTCCTGCGCCACGCCGCGCCCGGACTCGTGGAGACTCGCGAGGTTGTTGAGGCCGGCGGCGGCGCCGAGGTCCGCGGCGCGGCGGTAGAGGCGCGCCGCCTCCGCCTCGTCGCGCGCCACGCCCTCGCCCGCCTCGTGGAGGTAGCCGAGCTCGACGAGGGCGTCGGGGGCGTCGGCGTCGGCGCGCGCCCTCAGCAGCTTGAGGCGCTCGCGGGCGCTCTTGCTCATCGGCTTGGTCTTGCTCATGGGGGGACTCCGGGCGGGGGGGAGGGTTGAGCGGGGGCTCTAAAGGTGCTTGAGTGTGCACATCGCGCACAGGAGGTCAAGACGCGTCATGAGAACCCCCCCCGCCGCCCGCCCCCTCGCCCTCGCCCTCGCCCTCGCCCTCGCCCTCGCCCTCGCCCTCGCCTCCTGCGACAGCGGCGCGCCCCCCGCCCCCGTGGGCGAGGCGGGGCGGGGGGGCGGCGGAGGGGGCGCGGGGGGCGCGGGCGCGGGGGGCGCGGGCGCGGGCGCCTCGGCCTGCGCCCCGAGCGCCCCGAGCGGGGCGCCCGAGGCGCGCTGCGACGGCGCCGATGACGACTGCGACGGCGTGGCGGATGAGGGACTCGCCCTCGGCGAGCCCTGCGAGCGACAGCTGCGCGCCTGCGTCTCGCGCGGCGTCTTTGTGTGCGTGGAGGGCGCGGCGCGCTGCGACGCCCCAGCCCTCTCCCCGCGCGACGAGCTCTGCGACGCCCTCGACAACGACTGCGACGGCGTCACCGACGAGGGCTTCAACACCCAGCTCGACCCCCTGCACTGCGGCGCCTGCGGCGCGGCGTGCCGCTGGCCGCGCGGGGTGGGGCGGTGCGAGGCGGGCGCCTGCGTGCTGGCGAGCTGCGAGGCGGGCTGGGTGGACGGCAACGGCGACTCCGCCGACGGCTGCGAGTGCGACGCGCGCGCCGAGGAGCGCTGCGATGGCGTCGACGACGACTGCGACGGGCGCGTGGACGAGGCGTTCCCCGTGGGCGACCCCTGCGTGAGCGGCGTGGGCGCCTGCGCCGCCAGCGGCGCCTGGGCCTGCGTGAGCGCGCGCGAGGCCGCCTGCGACGCCCCCGCCGGCGCCCCCAGCCCCGAGGGGTGCGACGGCGTGGATAACGACTGCGACGGGCGCGTGGACGAGGGCTTTGACGGCGACGGGGACGGCGCGCCCTCGTGCGCGGACTGCGACGACGCCGACCCCGCCGCCTACCCCACCGCCTTTGACCGCTGCGCCGACGGGGTGGACCAGAACTGCGACGGGCGCGACGCCCCCTGCTCCGAGGCCTACGCGCGCGCCACCGTCCTCCGCCTCGTCGCGACCGCCGACGCCCCCCTGAGCTGCCCCGACCTCACGGGGGACGGGGTGGGCGACAGCGCCTTTGGGGTGGTGAGCGGCGTGGCCAACCCCTCGATGGCGAGCTACATCGCCTCCCAAGAGCTCAACGTGCTCTTGGCGGCGCAGGGCTTTGACCCCCTCGCCCCCGACCTCCGCTTCAACCTCTCCGTCCTGCTCGGGCGCTGGGTGCGCGACACCAACCTCTACGCCGTCTCCCCCGACCAGCTTGAGCCCACCGGCGAGCCGCGCATGCGCTTCCCCTTCTCGCGCCTCAGCGGCGAGCGCCCCGACGGCGGCACCCTCGAGGGCGGCCCCGGGCGCTTCACCTTCAGCGCCCCCCTGAGCGGCGCGCTCGTGGAGGTGCCCGTGGAGCGCGCCTACATCCGCGGGCAGGTCACGCTCTACGCCCCGAGCGGCGGCGGCGCCGGCTCCTTTCAGCTCCGCCGCGGCCTCGTCTCGGGGCACATCAACAAGGACGCCCTCACCGAGAGCCTGCGCCTCATCGACCCGCCCATCGCCCGCGCCATCGAGGCGCTCCTGCAGGCCGACGTGGACGCCGACGCCGATGGCGTGATCGACGCCTACAGCCTCTGCCTCGCCCTGGAGATGGACGGGGTGAGCGTGGCGCGCTGAGCGGGGCGCGGGTGTGACAGGGGGGTGAGACGCGCGTGTCTCAGGGCGCGGCGTGGGGCCGGGCGCCTAGCGTGACCCTCGGCGTCATGCGTGGCATGATTCGCGTCATGATTCGCGTCATGATTCACGTCATGATTCGCGTCATAAATCTTGGCATGACTCTTGGCATGCTTCTTGGAGGTCCCGAGAGCGCGCCTCGCCGCGCCCACCTCAAGGAGGCCCATCATGCGCCCGTCGCCCGCCCGCCGCTCGCCCCCGCTCGCCCGCGCCCTCGCCATCGCCCTCACGCTCATCCTCACGCTCACCCTCTGCGCCAGCGCCGCGCTCCTCGGCGCCTGCGCCGAGAGCGCGCTCGATGAGGCGGGGGAGGGCGTGGACAAGGTCAACACGCAGCGGCGCCGAGACCTGCTCGTGGCGCTGCAGCGCGTGGCGGCGGCGCGCGGCCTCCAGGACGTCACCCTCGTCGCCGGCGTCGCCAACGCCGAGACGGGGCTGGCGCACTGCTGGGGCGACGCCACCTGGGCCTGCCAGGGCCCCGCCTCGCAGAGCTGCGGCGGCGGTCCCGTGGTGGCGGGCTCGGGCGACGGCTCCTGCGCGCACAAGCAGGGCGGCCTGGGGCTCTTCCAGCTCGACGCGGGCACCTACAGCCAGACGATCGCCCGCGAGGGGCACGCCGTCCTCACCCTCGACGGCAACATCGACGCCGGCCTCGACTTTATCCTCCGCATGATTCGCGACGAGCGCGGGCTCTCCTCCAACGCCGCCGCGGTGGAGTGGCTGAACGGGGCGCGCGTGGGCAACGCGCGCTACAGCGAGTGGATCACCCTCGTGGTGGAGCGCTACAACGGCTGTGTGCAGGGCCACTGCTCCATCTTCCGCGCCCGCTGGCGCCACTACGACTCCAAGACGCGCGACGTGCAGGCCGAGATCGCGCGCCTGCCCCGCGCCGCGAGCGGCTGGGTTGGGAGCGCGTGCGCCAGCGACGCCGACTGCGCCTTCAGCACCGACGACGGCGTGGGGCGCTGCCTCGGCGCCGGGCGCGGCGGCGTGTGCGTCACCAGCTGCGAGGGCTACTGCCCCGACCGCCCCGGCTTCGCCCCCACCTTCTGCGCCGTGGGCGCGCAGGTGGGCGACCCCGTGGCCAGCGGCCTGTGCGTGGCGCAGTCGAGCGGCGGCGCCCGCCCCTGCGCGGCGCCCACGGCGGTGGTCATGAGCGCGGAGCGCTACGTGGGCCGCTCCGGCGCCGCCCCACGCCGCGAGCAGGT
>VGTA01000101.1 GCA_016874875.1 Deltaproteobacteria bacterium
GTCGCCCCGGCGCCCACCCCGGCGCCCCCCCCGACGCCCGCCCCGACGCCCGCCCCGACGCCCGCCCCGACGCCCGCCCCGACGCCCGCCCCGACGCCCGCCCCGACGCCCGCCCCCGCCCTCACCGCGCGCTCGACAGAGCCGGCGTCGGCGGCGCCCGCCGTGGCGCGCGCTCAGCTCGCGCAGCTGCCCACGCCCACCCGCGAGGCGCCAAGGGCGACGGACTTGGAGGACATCGACGAGGAGGACGTGGCCCTCATCACCAGCAGCCACCAGCGCGCGGGGCTGCTCGCGCAGCTCGGGGGCGGGCGCGCGGGGGAGGGGAGCTCGTCGGAGGGGGAGCTCATGAGCAGCGCGCCGCGCTATGAGGACCTCGGGCGCCCCCGCGCCTCGGCGCTCCCCTCGGCGCTCCCCTCGGCGCTCCCCTCGGCGCTCCCCTCGGCGCTCCCCTCGGCGCTGGGCGCGCGGGCGCTGGCGCAGCCTGAGCCGCCCGCCTTCGAGGAGATCGTCCTTGAGGAGCTCGACGAGGACGGCTTTGGAGAGCAGGAGAAGACGGAGCTCCACGACTCCCCCACGCCGGAGCCGCCCGCCGAGCGCCCGCTCAGCGCCCTCGCCGCCGCTCGCGCCCACGCGGCGGCCGCGAGCGCCGCGCTGCCGCCGCTCCGCCCCGCCGCCCCGCCTCAGGGGTCGCCTCAGGGGTCGCCTCAGGGGTCGCCTCAGGGGTCGCCCACCCCCATGCACGAGCGCCTCAAGCAGCGCTATGGGACTAGATGAGCGTGGCGGTCTCCTTTTCGTTTCAGCACGCCTTCCTGAGCACGCTCGTGGAGGTGCGCGGCGACGTCCTGATCGGCAAGACGAGCACGCGGACCTCGGTGGTGCCGCTCAACGCTCTGCGCGCCTTCTACGCGCCGCGCGCGCCGCGCGCCGCGCACCGCGAGCTCGTGCTCGCCTACGAGGAGGGCGGGCGCCTGCGCCGCGCGCGCCTGTTCGCGGACGCGGGCGACGCGGGCTTTGAGGGCCTCGTGGGGTTCCTGCGCGCGCGCGCCCCTGAGCTCGATATCTCTCGCTTGCCGGCGCGCGAGGCCTACGAGGCGCTCGGGTGCCGCGACGCCCCTTGGGTGGCGGTGCCGCTGGTCATGCTCGGGGCGACGCTCCTCTTGGCGGCGCTCGCGTCGCCGCTGCTGCTCCACGGGGTGGACCGCGGCGCGGCGCGCCTAGCGGGCGCCGCGCTGGGAGAGGACGCCGCCGCGCTGGGGGCGCTCCTGCGCGCCCTCCCGTCGCGCAACCTCACGCTCGACAACGCCGCCCTCGACGTCACCCGCGCCGCCCTCCTTGAGGAGGCGGGGCGCGTTTCGCTGCTCGCGCCCATCGTCCCGCTCGATGCCGCCGCGCGCCCTCGCCCCGATGCCCCGGTCGTCGCCCTTGGGCTGTGGTCCGGGCGCCGCCTTGACCTTGAGGCGCTCGGGGCGCGGCGGGCGCTCCGGGGGGTGTGGCGGGGCGTGGGTTGGGAGGGCCTGAGCGCCCCGCAGCGCGCCCGCCTCAAGGACGCCGGCATAGTCCCCGCGGAGCCGCACCTGCTGCTCGAGCTGGACGCGAATCCGGCGGGGGATCTGCTCGTCTATGTTTCACTGGTGGGCTTCTCGTTCGCCCTCACCGCCCTCGTGTGGGGCGCCCTCAGGGCGCGCCGCCCGCTTCACCCACAGGCGCTTGAGCCCCAAGCGCCTCACCCCAAAAGGCCCCCCCTCACGCCATGAGCGACCTCTACGACCTCTCCGCCCCCCTCATCACCGGCGAGGAGCAGCCCCTCGCCGACCTCCGCGGGCGCGTCCTGCTGATCGTCAACACCGCCAGCCAGTGCGGCTTCACGCCGCAGTACGCCGGCCTCGAGCAGCTCCACCAGCGCTACCACGCCCGCGGCCTCTCCGTGCTCGGCTTCCCCTGCGACCAGTTCGGGCACCAGGAGCCGGGTAGCGAGGAGGAGATACAGCAGTTCTGCGCCCTCCGCTTCGGCATCACCTTCCCGCTGTTCGCCAAGGTGGAGGTCAACGGCCCGCGCGCCCACCCGCTCTTCACGCTGCTCAAGCGCGAGGCGCCCGGCGTCCTCGGCTCTGAGGCCATCAAGTGGAACTTCACCAAGTTCCTCGTGGACCGCGCCGGGCGCGTCACGCGCCGCTACGCGTCGCTCACGGCGCCTGCTTCGATCGAGGCGGACGTGGCGCGCCTGCTCGAGGCGTAAGCAGCGCGCAGAGCGCGCGTCCCAAAAAAACGCACCCGAAAAAACATCTCAGCGCGTAACGCTATACTCTTTTTTTTATGCACAACTTGTGGTGTTCTCTCAGCCTTGATGGCGCGCATCGCTCGCGTCGCAAGGACGCCGCAGCGAGGCGAGGAGGGCCGCTCAGGTGGAGCGACCCACGCAGGAGAGAGGACGAGAGAGGACATTGATGGAAGCACCTGATTTTTATCTTGTGGTTGACGTGAAGGGCACCTGCGACGAGCCGCCGCTCGCCGATCCCCCCGAGGTGATCGAGCTAGCGCTCGTGGCGATCGACGCTAAGAGCGGCGTCGAGGTAGGCAACTTCCAACGATTTGTGCGCCCTGAGGTGCACCCCGAGCTCTCTCCGCACTGCGTGGCCCTCACGGGCATCAGCCAGATGCAGATCGACGAGAGCGACGTGCTCGAGGACGTCCTCGAGGAGGCGGACGCCTGGGTACGCCACCTCCTGCAGGGCGAGCCGGAGGGCGCCTCGCTCCTCTCGGTGACCTTTGGGCACTCGGGCATCAAGGATGTCCTCCTCGGTCAGATCGAGGACGAGGAGCTCGCGGCGCCCTCCTGGGCGACTCGCTGGGTGAATCTCCACCGCGTCTTCCAACGCCACTTCGCCCTCAAGGAGCGCCGCGACCTCGCCGGCGCCCTCGAGTACCTCGGTCTCTCGCCGCAGGGGCGCCTGAACAGCGCCCTCGACGACGCCCACAACATCGCCCGAATCCTCTCAGAACTCCTTCAACTCGACGCCCGGATGGAACCTGTGTCTGATCAAAACAACACCCGTCACGACTCCTCTGCGGTGGAGGAGAAGCCCGGCGACTGGCGCTGCTCCCGCTGCAACTTCCTCAACTTCGCCCGCCGGCACTTCTGCAAGGACTGCGGCGCGCCGCGCGCCGACGGCGGCGCGAGCGACTACGCCCCCCCCCCTGTGGTGAACACCCAGGAGGCCAAGCCCGGCGACTGGTACTGTGACCGCTGCTCCTTCCTCAACTTCGCGCGCCGCAGCACGTGCAAGAACTGCAGCGCGCCCCGCGCGGGCGGCGTCCCTCAGACGCAGCTCGGCGGCGGCTACGGTGGCGGCGGCTACGGCGGCGGCGGCGGCGGCTACGGCGGCGGCGGCGGCGGCTACGGCGGTGGCGGCTACGGCGGCGGCGGCGGTGGCGCCCGCGAGGGCGGCGGCGGGCGCATGAAGCCGGGCGACTGGCGCTGCGGGGACTGCAACTTCGTGAACTTCGCGCGCCGCGACCACTGCAAGGACTGCGGCGCGCCCCGCCCAGCCCGCGAGGCAGGCGCCGCTGCGTCCTTTAGCAAGAGCCGCCCGGGCGACTGGGTCTGCGGCAGCTGCAGCTACCTCAACTTCGCGTACCGAGATGTCTGCGGGCAGTGCGGCGATCCGAAGGGCGACGCCTGAGTTGACCGGGCTAGGCGGGCGCGCGGCGCCGCTGCGCGACGTGGACCCCGCGCTGGCGGGGCGCGAGTGGCGCGGCGTGCTGAGCGACATCGACGACACGCTCACCCGTCACGGCAAGCTCAACCCGCGCGCCTTTGACGCCCTCGCCCGCCTCCAGGCGCGCGGGCGCCGCGTGGTCTTGGTCACGGGGCGCCCGGCAGGCTGGGTGGACCACATCGCGCGCATGTGGCCCGTGGACGGCGTGGTGGGCGAGAACGGGGGGCTGTGGTCGTACATGGAGGGGGGCAAGCTCCGCCAGGGCTTCCTGGCGAGCGCGGAGGAGCGCCGCGAGCGCCGCGCGCGCCTCGACGCGCTGGCGGCGCGCATCCTCCGCGAGGTCCCCGGCTGCGCCCTCGCCTCCGATCAGCCCTTCCGCGCCCTCGACCTCGCCGTCGATTTTTGTGAGGACGTGCCGCCGCTCCCCTCGGCAGCGGTGGAGCACATCGTGGCGCTGTTTGAGGAGGCGGGGGCGCAGGCGAAAGTGTCGTCGATTCACGTGAACGGCTGGTTCGGGGACTGGGACAAGCTCACGGGCTGCCGCCGTCTCCTGCGCGACGCCTTTGGGCTCGACCTCGAGGGGGAGCGCGACTCGTGGGTGTACTTTGGCGACTCCGCCAACGACGAGCCCATGTTCGCGGCCTTCCCCTGCTCGGTGGGGGTGGCCAACGTGGCGCCCTTCCTGCCCCGCATGCGCTCTCACCCGCGCTGGGTGGCGAGTCTAGAGGGGGGGGACGGGTTCGTGGAGGGGGCGCGCGCCCTAGGGCTCATCGAGTCCTGAGCGCGCCGCGCGCCGCCCCTCAGTGCAGCAGCCCCGCCGTCCGCGCCGCGTACCAGAGCGCCGCCCCAAAGGCGATGACCCCCAAGAGCAGCACCCCGCCCCCGCGCCCGCGCGCCTCCGCCGGCGGGGGCGGCGGGTCGAGGCCCTCTAGGAGCGCGTCGTGGCGCTCGTCGAGGTGGAGGATCTCCGTAAAGCCCACGGCGCGCGCGCGCTGCTGGGCGGCGAGAGCGGCGGCGGGGGCGTTGGCGGCGGCGGGGGCGTTGGCGGCGGCGAGAGCGGGGGCTGGAGCGGGGGGGGCGGGGGCCGCGGTGAAGGCGGGGCCGCCGCGCAGCGTGGGGGGCGGGTCGCCCTCCTCCGCGGCGGCGCACGCGGGCGCCGTGGGGCGCAGGAGCGGCTCAGCGCCGGTAGCAGAGGCCGCCTCGTAGCCCTCTGTGGCGCGCCGCGTCGGCAGGGCGCGGGCGCTGGAGAGGGCGCTGGCGAGCGTGTCGGAGACGGCGCCGGGGGGGGAGCCGGGGAGGCCGAGCAGCGTGGGGGGGGGACTCGAGGCGGCGGGGTGGGCGACGGCGGTGTGGGCGTCGGCGTCGAGGTCGTCGTCGAGGTCGTCGTCCAGGGCGGCGGCGAGGGCGGCGTCGAGGGCGGCGCTGTGGAGGGCGGCGCTGTGGAGGGCGGCGCTGTGGAGGGGGTCGCGCGCGCGCCCGAGGGTGGGCGCGGCGCTCAGCGCGGTGGGCAGGTCCTCGCTGAGGGTGGGGCGCTCCTCGGCGAGCGAGGCGTGCAGGTCGGGCAGGTCGTCGACGATGGCGTGGAGCGTGCCCACGGCGGTGGGCGCGAGCTCAAAGGCAGCCAGGCGCGCCGCCTCGCGGGCGGCGGCGGTGAGGTCGTCGCGACTCTCTTTGGCCTCGCTGATCGCCTCGTTGAGCAGCTCTAGGTGGTAGCGCACCTCGTCGGGGTTGATGGGGAGCGTCTGTGACAGTGCGTCGTCGAGGTCCTCGTCGTCGAGCGGCGCCTCGACGGGCTCGAGGGGGGCGTCGAGGGACTCGATGAGCGATTCGCCCAGGCGCGCCCCCTCCACCTCGAGCGTCATGGGCGTGTCCTTGATCTCGCCGAGGGCGAGGGCGCGCTCGCCGCCGTTGGCGCTGAAGGCGTAGGAGAGGAGCGGGCGGAGGAGCGCGAGGAGCGCGCCGGCGTCCTGGGGGCGGGCGGCGGGGTCCTTGGCGAGGCAGCGGTCGATGAGCTCGGAGAGCGCGGGCGAGATCTCAGGGTTGATGTCCCGGGCGACGCGGTGCGCGTCGAGCTTGATCGACATGCAGATCATGGGCAGCGACTCCCCGTGGAAGGGGACCTGGTCGGTGAGCAGCTCGTAGAGCAGCACCCCCACCGACCACACGTCGGAGGACGCCTCGCACCGCTTGGGGGAGAAGGCCTGCTCGGGGCTCATGTACCACGGCGTGCCCACGAACTGCCCCGTGTGCGTGATGGAGGGGGAGAGCGCGCTGCGACTCAGCCCAAAGTCGAGCACCTTGACCACGCGCCCGTCGTCGCCCTCCTCCGTCTCGGCGGCGGTGTGCAGGAAGATGTTCTCGGGCTTGAGGTCGCGGTGCACCACGCCGCGGGCGTGAGCGAGGGAGAGGGGCTCGAGCAGCTCACAGATCACCTGCAGCGCCTCCCCGCGGCTGAGGTGGCGCGCGCGCGCCGCTTGGCGCAGGCTCTCGCCGTGCAGCAGCTCCATCACCAGGCAGCACTCCTGCTTGTCCTCGATCCAGGCGTCGAAAATCTTCACGAGCCCCCGATGCTGGAGCTGCTGGGTGAGGCGCGCCTCCCGCAAGAAGCGCGTGATGGTCTTTTGGTCGCCCACGCGGTTGAGGGGGATGACCTTGAGGGCGACGCGTTCGTCGGTGAGCAGGTGGCGTGCCTCGTAGACTTGGCTCGTGCCGCCCGCGCCGATTTGGCGCACGACCTCGTAACGTTCGCCGAGAATCATGTGGTCTCGTGTGACGGGGATGTGGGGGGTGAGGCGAGGGGGGCGCCTCAAGCTCAAGGTGTCTCATAAAAGCGCGCGCGAAGGTAAGAGAATCTTCATGGGCGACATGAGGGGCGCGGCGCACCCGCGGGGGGCGTTGGCGTATCTAAAGTTTACGGAGTCGCGCCCTCCGCCTCTCCCTCCCCGCGCCACCGCCCACAAAAGGTCCCCGATATGCCCCCCGTCGCCCGCCCCCTCGCGCTGCTCAGCGCCCTCGCCCTCGCCGCCCCCGCCCTCGCCGCCCCCGCGGCGCCCTCCGCCGCGGCCCCCGCCCAGCCCGTCCTCATCGACCACGAGGTCAAGACCATCGACGGGCAGACCGTGCGCCTCAGCGACTATCGGGGTAAGGCGCTCTTGATCGTCAACACCGCCTCCTTCTGCGGCTTCACCTCGCAGTACGCCGACCTCAAGACCCTGCAGGACACCTACGGCCCCAAGGGCTTCACCGTCCTCGCCTTCCCCTGCAACGACTTTGGCGGGCAGGAGCCGGGCTCCCCTGAGGAGATCAAGTCGTTCTGCAACGCCCGCTTCAGCGTCAACTTCCCGCTCTTTGAGAAGATTCGCGCCAAGGGCCCCGAGAAGTCCCCTCTCTACAAGACGCTCACCGAGCAGACGGCGGACGGGATTCGGGGCGAGGTGCGCTGGAACTTCACCAAGTTCCTCGTCAACCCGCGCGGCGAGGTGGTGGCGCGCTTTGGGCCGAGCGACAACCCCAACGATGAGGACGTGCGCGCGGCGGTGGAGGCGGCGCTCCCGCGCTGAGCGTGCCGAGGGGCGTGGACAGCGCGCGGGCGTTGAGGGTAGACAGAGGGGCGCGCCTCGCGCCTACGCCCCACGAGTCTCCTCATGCGTCACCTCATGCGTCACCTCACGCGCCCCGCCACGCGCCCCGCCGCGCTCGCCGCGCTCGCCGCGCTCGCCGCGCTCGCCGCGCTCGCCGCGCGCCCCGCGCTCGCGCAGCCCGCCGCCGCTCAGGCTGCCCCCGCCCCCCCCCCCCCCCCCGCCGCCTCGCGCCCGGAGCGCTGGCGCGAATCGCCCTTCAGCGGGGCGCGCGCGCTCCGCGACCTGCGTCGCTACGCGGCGCGCGGGCACCGCTACTACGGGGCGCCGGAGCGCGAGCAGGTGATCGAGGAGCTCTCGCGGGCCCTGCGCGGGGAGGGCGAGGAGGCGCCCGCCGCGCCGCCCGCCGCGCCGCCCGCCGCGCCGCCCGCCACGCAGCTCCTCACGCAGCGCTTTGAGGTGACGGAGCGGGGCTCGGGGGTCAAGTACACGCTCACCAACATCATCGCCCGCCTCGCCCCCGAGCGGCGGCGGCGGGTGCTGCTGGGGACGCACTGGGATACGCGGCTGTGGGCGGAGGAGGACGCGGATGTGGCGCGGCGCGCGGCGCCCATCGTGGGCGCGAATGACGGCACGTCGGGCCTCGCGGCCCTCCTAGAGCTCGCGCGCCTCCTGCGCGCGCGCCCCCTCGCGCACATCGGCGTGGACCTGGTCCTCTTTGACGGTGAGGAGCTCGGGCGCCCGGGGTCCGATGACTACTGCGCGGGCTCTCGCCACCTCGCCGCGCGCCTCTCGGAGCTCTACGCGCCCCCCCTCGACCCCGCGCCCGCGGCGGTCGTGGTGCTCGACATGGTGGGCGACGCGGAGCTCACGCTGCCGCCTGAGCGCAGCTCGCTGCAGACCTCGCGCGCCCTCACGCAGCTCGTGTGGCAGGAGGCCTCGCGGCAGGGGGCGCGCGCGTTCGTGGCCGACCGCCTCGGCCCCTGGATCATCGATGACCACTCGCCCTTCCAGCAGCTCAAGATTCCCTCGATTCTCTTGATCGACTATGACTATTCACCGTGGCACACCCACCACGACACCGCCGACCGCTGCAGCGCCGACAGCCTTCAGCAGGTGGGGGCGACGCTCTGGGGCGCCCTCGCGCGCCTCGACGACGCCCTCGCCCCCGCCCCCGCCTCCCCCCCAGCCCTCGCCCCAGCCCCTCAGGAGACCCCATGAGCCCCCTCGCCGCCCCCTCCCTCGGACGCCGCGCCGGCGTCCTCTTGCACCCCACCAGCCTCCCCGGGGCGCTCTGGGTGGGCGACATTGGGCCTGGGGCGCGGGCGTTCGCGCGGTGGCTCGCCGCCTCGGGCGCGC
>VGTA01000102.1 GCA_016874875.1 Deltaproteobacteria bacterium
GCCGCGAGCGACGAGTCGGCGCGCGCCCCGAGCGCCCGCGCGCCCCGCCGCGCGCTCCAGCGCCTCACGCTCGCCGCCGCAGCCCTCTTCCTCGTGGGACTCGCCCACGCCCACCGCCCCACGGTGGCCGAGAGTCCCGAGGCGCGCGTCGCGCGGCGCTTTCAGGCGCAGGTGGCCAGCGGCGAGGCGCTCAACCTCACCCTCGAGGACCGCGAGGGGGGGCAGCGCACGCTCGAGAGTCTGCGCGGGCAGGTGGTGCTGGTGAACTTCTGGGCGTCGTGGTGCCCGCCCTGCCTCAAGGAGATGCCCGACCTCGAGGGCCTCGCCCGCGACATGGACGGGCGCCCCTTCACGCTCGTGGCGCTGAGCGGCGACGACTCGTGGCAGGCGGTCGACGGGGCGCTCGGGGGGCGCGCGGGCAAGATGCAGGTGTTTCGCGACCCCAACCTCAAGGACAAGCAGCACCTGCGCTACGGCACCGAGAAGCTCCCCGAGACCTACGTGATCGACAAGCAGGGCCGCCTGCGCCTCCGCTTCATCAACGTGCAGCCCTGGCAGAGCGAAGAGATCGTGAGCTACCTGCAGTGGCTCACCAACGAGTGAGGGCGCGGGGGGCGTAGCGTGCGCGTCTACCTGCTCGCCCTCGCCGCCGTCTGCGCCCTCCACGCGCTCTACTTTGGGCGGCCGCTCGCCGCCCTCTACCTGAGCGGCGCCGGGCCGCGCCCCGAGGCGCTCAGCGCCCTCGCCTGGCTGCGCCTGCCGCTGTGGGTGGAGGTGGAGGTGGCGGCGGGGGCGGCGGTGGGGCTCGGGGTGGTGGGGCTGTCCCGCCTCCTTGAGCGTTTCGCGTGGGCGCGCGCCATCAACGAGGATTTCGGCGCGCGGTTCGCCGGCGCGCCCGCCTGGCGCCTCACCGCCCTCGCCGCGGTGAGCGCCGCGGTGGAGGAGGTCATCTTCCGCGGGTGGCTGCAGCCACAGCTCGGGCTCGTGAGCGCCGCGCTCGTGTTTGGGGCGCTCCACGTGCCGCTCGAGCGGCACCACTGGCCCTGGACCGCCGCCGCCGCCCTCATGGGCCTCGTCTTTGGCGGCCTCTACGAGGCGCTCGGCAGCGTCACGGCGCCCATCGCGGCGCACTTCACCATCAACCACTTCAACCTCCACGCCCTCGCGCGCCGCGGGCGTGAAGAGGAGTCCCCATGAGGCCCCCAGAGCTGCTGATCGCCCTCACCGCCCGCCCCGAGACGCTCGCGCTGCTCCTGCTCGCGCACGCGCTCCTCACGCGCCTCTTCTACAAGCGCGCGCGCGCCGGGGGCGCGCCGCGCGGGCTCGCCTTGTGGGCGAGCGTGGGCGTGTATACGGTGCTCAACGCCGTGGCGCTCGTGGTCCTCCGCTGGCTCGGCGACGGGGGGGTGCGCCACCTCGTCATCGACCTGTTCTAGCCCCGCCGCTCTCGCCCCGCCCCCGTCGCCGCAGAGGTCCCCGATGCGCCCCGCCCGCCCCCAGCCCCCGAGCGCCCTCCGCGGCGCCCTCAGCGCCCTCAGCGCCCTCAGCGCCCTCAGCGGCTGCGACCCGGCCGCCCCCGCCGCCCCCCCCGCCGCCGCCCCCGCCGCCCCCGCCGAGGCGCTGCTCGCCCTCACCCCCGAGCGCGCGCGCGCCGGCGACCTGCTGATGCTCTACCGAGACGCCGAGGGCAACGCGCAGCGCGCCCTGAGCCTCGAGGAGGTCCCCGAGGCGAGTCGGGCGGCGGTGCAGGTGGTGGACCTCTCGCGCTCGCCGCAGGAGCGCGCCGCCGGCCGCTTTGTGCAGCTCTTTGACCTCCGCGCCCCCAACCCCGACGGGCGCTACCCCGGGCGCCTCGCGCCGCGCGAGGAGGTAGAGCGCGCCCTGGCGAGCGCCCAGGCGCTCCCCGCGCAGCCGCCGGTGGTGATGTACTCGACGGCGTGGTGCGGGGTGTGCAAGAAGGCGCGCGCCTTTATGCGCGAGCGCGGCGTCGCGTTCGTGGAGAAGGACATCGAGAAGGACAAGGAGGGCGCGCGCGAGCTGCAGGAGAAGGCGCGCCGCGCCGGGGTGCCGCTGGGGGGCGTGCCCGTGCTCGACGTGGGGGGGCGCCTCATGAGCGGCTTTGACGAGCAGGCGCTGCTGAGCGCCCTCAAGGCGCGCCCCGCCGCCCCCGCCCCCGCCGCCCCCGCCGCCGCCCCGCAGGAGCCCCTATGATTCCCCCCGAGTCCTCCCTCCTCCTCACCCTCGGCGCCGGCGTGACGGGGGGGCTCATCCTCAACGTCATGCCCTGCGTGCTGCCCGGCCTCTTCTTCAAGGTGCAGCGCGTGGTGCAGCACGCCCACGAGGGCGGCGGCGCGGCGCGGCAGCGCGCCGAGGGCCTCGCGTTCCTCGCCGGCAGCCTCACCACCTTCAGCGCCTTCGCCCTCGCCGTGTCGCTCCTGCGCGCCTCGGGGCGCTCGCTCGGCTGGGGGATGCAGATGCAGAGCCCCACCTTCGTGGCGCTGCTCACCCTCGTGACGCTGCTCTTTGGGCTCAACGCCTTTGGGGCCTTTGAGGTCAACCTCGGGCTCACGCAGCGGGGGTCGAGCGACCGCGGCGCCCTCGCCGCCTCCTTCCTCGACGGCGTGTTCATCACGCTCATCTCCACCCCCTGCTCGGCCCCCATCCTCGGCACCGCCATCACCGCGGCGCTGGCGTCCGACGGGGCGTGGTGGGAGACGCTGGCGCTGTTCTGGTCGATCGGGGCGGGGCTGTCGCTGCCCGTGCTGGTGGTGAGTTTTGTGCCGGCGCTCGCCCGCCTCGTGCCGCGCCCGGGGGAGTGGATGGTGCGCTTTAAGCAGCTCGTGGGGCTGTCGCTCGTGGCGGCGACCTTCTGGCTCTACACGCAGCTCGAGAATCTGCTCTCGCGCGAGGAGGCCGCCGCCGCCCTCGGCGCGCTCTACGCCGTGGGCGCCGGCGCCTGGCTCCACGCCGGCCGCGAGGGGGCGGCGGCGCTCAACGAGGGCGCGCGCGCCCCCTTCTGGCGCCGGCGCGCGACGGGGGCCGCCCTGCTGGCCCTCCCCCTCGCCTCCTATGCGCTCTGGGGCGACCTCGTCCCCCGCGAGCAGTCACAGAACGCCCTCTACGCCCTCTGCGCGGTGGCGGCGGCGTGGCTCGCGCGCGGTCTGTGGGCGCGGCGCGGGGGCGGCGCGCGCGCGGCGTGGGACGCCCTCGCGCTCGCCCTCGCGGCGTCGGCGGTGGCGTGGGCGGCGCGCGCCCCCGTGGAGCGCCTCCCCTGGGCGCCGTTCTCGGAGGCGGCGCTGGCGGAGGCGCGGGGGGCGGGGCGCCCGGTCTTTGTGGATTTCACCGCCGACTGGTGCCAGAGCTGCAAGGCCTTTGAGGCGCTCCACCTCAACACGGAGGGCATGGCGGCCGCCTTGCGGGCGAAGGGGGTGGTGCCCATGAAGGCGGACCTGACGAGGAGCGACGACGCGCTGTGGGGGACTCTGAAGCGCCTCGGGCGGGACGGCCTGCCGGCGTATGTGCTCTACCGCGCGGACGGGTCCTATGAGCTCCTGCCCGAGGGGCCCCCGCTGTCGCTGGGGGCGCGGGTGGCGGCGCTGCCGTGAGGGGCGCTCGCTGGGTGCCTGCTAGGTGCCAGGCACGTGGCATCCCCTCAACAGATCAGCGAAAATCCCCAAAGAGCTCCCAGCACAGCCGCCCCGCGATCACCACCAAGAGCCCCCGCACGACCCCCAAGAACGCTGCCCGCGGCAAGCGGTCCGCCACCCGCCCGCCGAGCAGCGCGCCGAGCACGAGGCCTGGGGTGAGGCAGAGGCTGACGAGCAGCGTGTCCGCCGACAGCGCCCCGCGCGCCGCGTGGCCCGCCAGCGAGAGGGCGGCGGTGACGCAGAAGAGCAGCGAGAGGTTGGCGCGGAACTGCCGCGGCGCCCAGCCGGCGAGGGAGGCATAGATGAGGATGGGCGGGCCTGAGGTGTTGAAGGCGGCGCCCATGGCGCCGGCGAGGAGCCCCGCCACCCCCCCCGCCGCCGCCGGCAGCGCGCCGCGGGGGCGCAGCCCGAGCAGGTCGCCCGCCACCGCGCCGAGGAGGGCGACGGCGAGCAGCCCCTTGAGGGCGGCGGCGGGCAGGAGGCCGAGGGTGAGCAGCCCGAGCGCCACCCCGAGGGGGAGGGTGAGCAGGAGCGGGCGCAGCGCGCGGGGCTGCGCGTCGGCGCGGAGGCTCGCGAGGAGCGCGAGCGTGAGCAAGGCGGAGGGCGGGCTGAGGACGACCGTCACGTAGGGCACCGCCCACAGCTGCGAGAGCGCCGCCGCGGCGATGAGGCCGGAGCCGAAGCCCGTCACCCCCTGCACCGCGCCCGCCCCGGCGGCGATGGCGGCGGCGGCGAGGAGCTCGGGGAGGGGGGGGAGGGGAGACAAGGCGCCCTCACCCCTCCGCGCGCTGGCTCAGGCGCAGGCGCCCCTGCCGGTCCACCCCGAGCAGCTCCACCACCACCACCTGCCCCACGGCGAGCGCCCCCGGCTCCCCCTCGCCCGCCGGCTCCCCGTCCGCCCCGAGCGGCGGCAGCGGGCTCCGCAGCTCCGACACGTGCACGAGGCCCGAGTGCCCCCCCGACGAGAAGGTGACGAACGCGCCATACTCGCGCAGGGAGTCCACGCGCGCCTCATAGCGCGCCCCCACGCGGAGCGGCTCCCCCTGCGCGCGCAGGCGCTCCGCCGCCGCCTCCACCGGCGCCTCCTCCTCGCCCGTCACCACCGCCTCGCCGCCCTCCATCACCTCCACCCGCACCCCCAGCTCCGCGCAGAGCGCCTTGAGATTCTGCCCCTGCCGCCCGATGACGCGCCCCACGCGCGAGGGCGCGAGCTGGACGCGGCGGGTGAAGCGGGGGCGGCGGGGAGACAGGGGCGCGAGGTGGGGCGCGAGCGCCTCGAGGAGCGCCGCGTGCGCCTGCGACGCGCGCTCGAGCGCCTCCCCCACCAGCGCCCACGGCAGCGCCCCGAGCTTGTTGTCGAGGTGAAGCGCCGTGAGCCCCTCCGCTGCCCCCGCCACCTTGAGGTCCATGTCCCCATAGAAGTCCTCATCGCCGCTGATGTCGAGCAGGAGAGCGGCCTCTCCGCCCTCCGACACCAGCCCGAGCGACACCCCCACCACCGGCGAGCGCAGCGGCGCGCCGGCCTGCGCGAGGGCGAGCGTGGCGGCGCAGGCGGAGAGCATGGACGACGAGCCGTCCGACGACAGCACGTCCGCGAGCACCCGCGTCAGCGTCTGCCCGCGCGGCGCCTCAAAGAGCGGCTCGAGGGCGCGCTGGAGCAGCAGGCCGTGCCCCACCTCGCGGCGGTTGGGGCCGCGGTGAGCGCGCGTCTGGTGGGTGGCGAAACCGTGGAAGTTGTAGTGGCACAGCAGCGGCGAGCGCCCCCGCGGGAGCGCCACCTGCCCCAGCGACGGCGCCTCCGCCGCGCCGCCCGTGACGCTCACCAGCGCCTGCGTGTCACCGCGCGACAAGAGCGCCGAGCCGGCGGCGCGCGGGAGGGCGCCGAGCTCCACGCGCATCGCCCGCAGCTCGTGGGGGGCGCGCCCGTCCTGGCGGCGGCCGTCGAGGGCCTCAGCGCGGAGCCAGGCGCGGGTGAGCGACCACAGCGTGAGCGCCACCGTCTCCCGCGGCGCCGCCACCTCCGCCTGGAGGCGCGCGAGGAGCGCCTGGTAGGCGGCGTCGCGCGCCCGCTTGTCGCGGCGCGTCAGGGCGGCGCCGAGCTCATCGAGGCAGTCATCAAAGGCCGGGTGCTCCATCACCTGGTGGTCCGACACGTACGGCGCCTTCACCGCCCCCGCGCGCGCCGCCAGCTCCTGCGCGCACTCCCACGCCGGGGCGAGCCCCCCCGCGAGGGCCTGGAGGCGCGCGAGCACCGCCGCGGGCGCCGCGGGCGCGTCTCCCCCCTCGAGCATCACCACCCCCTCCGGCGACGCCGCCACAACCCAGTCGGCGTGCGCCCCCTCCCCCTGCTCAGAGGCGCCCGCCACGGGCCCGCGGAACGGAATCGGCGAGAGCTGCGCCACGGCGCCCGCGGCGGTGATGGCGAGGCCGAGGAGGTCGGAGTGGGGGTCAAAGCTGAGGAGCTGCACCACCACGTGGAGCTCGCGGCGCTCCTCCTCGTCAAAGAGGGGGCGCAGCGCGCGGTCGATGAGGCGGCTGACGCGCACCTCGTGGTCGGTGGCGCGCCCCTCCCGCCGCTGGTGCCCGCCCGGGAGCTGCCCCACGGCGCCCGGGCGCTCGTAGTAGTCCACGGTGAGGGGGCGGAAGTCGGCCACCGCGGGCGGGGGCGCGTCGGTGAGGGTGGCGAGCAGGGCCGTCTGCCCGTGGCGCAGCCACACCGCCTGCGTCGCCTGCCCCGCCACCCCGCCGACCTCGAGGGAGAGCTCGTGGGCGCCAAAGGGGCGCGCGGCGCGCTCGGTGACCGCGGGCTGCGGGGCGCGGAGGGCGGGGGGGGCGATGGGCTTGAGCTTCATGGGGAGACCTCGCGGGGGGCGCGCGCGGGCGCGGCAAGGGGGCTGCAGGGGGGCCGCAGGGGGGCGCGAAAACACAAAAGGCTCCTCTCGGAGCCTCTGAGCACGGGGGACAGGAATCGAACCTGCGACCTGCTGATTTGGAATCAGCTGCTCTACCGATTGAGCTACCCCCGTAGAGCGTGGACAGGGTTTCTATCAGCGGCGCGCGCGCGAGTCAAGCGATTTATCAGCGGACCTGCTACACTCCACCGCCGCACCGCCGCGCGCAGGTCGCGCGCAGACCGCGGACCGCTCGCCGCTGAGGAGACCGCAGAGATGAAGCCCTTTCAGATTTATGGACGCCCCATCGGGCTCGGACACCCGTGCTTCGTGATCGCCGAGGCGGGGAGCAACCACAACGGAGACCTCGAGGTGGCCAAGCGCCTCATCTCGGCCGCGCACGAGGCGGGGGCGGACGCGGTGAAGTTTCAGACCTTCAAGGCCAGCAAGCTCTACCCGAGGTCGGCGGGGCGGAGCGACTACCTCGGCTCTCCCAAGTCGATCTACGACATCATCGAGGCGATGGAGATGCCCGAGGCGTGGCTCGGCGAGCTGCGCGACCTGACCCACAGCCTCCAGATGGCGTTCATCTCGAGTCCCTTCCACGAGGAGGCGGTGGAGGTGCTCGCGCCCTACGTGGACGCTTTTAAGGTGGCGTCCTACGAGCTCACCCACGAGCCGCTGCTGCGGGCGGTGGCGGCGCATAAGAAGCCGGTGATCTTCTCCACGGGGGCGTCGCGGCTCGAGGAGGCGCGGGAGGCGGTGGAGCTGCTGCGGGGGCTCGGCTGCGAGGAGCTGGTGGCGCTGCAGTGCACCGCCGCCTACCCGGCGCCGCCCGAGTCGGCGCAGGTGGGCGCCCTCGTGCAGATGCGCGAGGCGCTCGGGGCGCTCACGGGCCTCTCCGACCACACCGCCGACCCCGCGGCGGCGCCCGCGGCCGCCGCCGCCCTCGGGGCGGTGGTGGTCGAGAAGCACTACACGCTCTCTAAGCGCCTGCCGGGCCCCGACCACGCGTTCGCCGTGGAGCCGCACGAGCTGGCGGCGCTGGTGCGGGCGGTGCGGGCGGCGCAGGTGGCCGTGGGGGAGGGGCGCAAGTTCGTGCACCCGGTGGAGGGGGAGCTGCGCGATTTCGCCCGCCGCTCGCTCTTCACCACGCGCCCGCTGCGCGCCGGGGAGCGCTTCTCCGCCGAGAACCTAGACGTGCTCCGCCAGGGGAAGCTCGGCGCGGGCCTGTCGCCGGCGGCCCTGTGGGCCGTGCGGGGGGGGGTGGCGGCGCGCGACCTGCCCGAGGATCACCCGCTGCAGGCGGGGGACGTGGCGGGGGTGGACGCGGCCGCCCTGCCGCGGGCGGGGGAGCGCCCCCGCGCCGCGCTGCGCGACGCTGAGGAGCGCGACCTGGGTCTGGTGTGGGCGTGGGCTCATGACCCCCTCACCCGCGCCGGCTCGCTGCGGGCGGCGCCGATTCCCTACGCGGAGCACCGCGCGTGGTTCTCCCGCCGCCTTGAGGCCCGCGCCGCCGGGGCGCTGCCGCCAGGGGCGGGGATGTGGGTGGTGGAGCGGGGGGAGGAGCCGGTGGGCTTCGCCCGCCTCGACGCGGGGGCGCCTGGGGAGCTGGTGGTGAGCGTGCACGTGTCGCCGGGGGCGCGGGGGCAGGGGGTGGCGCAGGAGGCGCTCGAGGCGCTCGCGGCCCGGGCGCGCGCAGGGGGGGCGGCGCGCTTGGTGGCGCTGGTGCATCCGCTGAACGGGCGGAGCGTGGGGCTCTTTGAGGGGGCAGGGTTTGTGTGGGTGGGCGATGAGGGGGAGGCGCGGCGGTATGAGCGGGGGGTGTGAGCGGGGGGGGGGGGGGGGGTGGGGGGGGCGGGCGGGGGGGGGGGGGGGGGGGGGGGGGGTGGGGGGGGGGGGGGGCGTTGGTGCGTTGAGGCTGAATAGCTTATGTTTTACAGGCACATGCCACGTGCCTGGCACCTAGCAGCCCCCCCCTTGCCCCTTGCGCTTCCTCATAAATCTTGATAAAAGGGCGCCCCACCCCCGCCCAGGAGCCCCCCCCCATGCACCCCCTCACGCCCCTCA
>VGTA01000103.1 GCA_016874875.1 Deltaproteobacteria bacterium
ATCTGCTCTTGGAGCTCGTCGATGGTGATGCTCATGGGCGTGAGCGTGTACCACAGCATTAGCCCGCCGCGCTCCCATGTGAGGATCTTGATCCTGTCTCCTCGCTTGGAGATGAACACGAAGAGGTGACCGCTGAAGAGCTCTAGCCCCCGTCGCTTCACCTTGTGGCTCAGCCCGTCGAACCCCGCGCGCATGTCGGTGGGCTCGGCAAAGAAGTAGACCTTGGTCGCTTCGCTGAGGCTGATCATCTCATCTCCTCAGGGCTCTAATGAGCGCCGCTCGCCACTCGGCGGGGGGGAGCTCGCTGAGCGTGAGCGTGGTCCCGCCGGCTTTGAGCTCGCAGTGGGCTGGTGGCGCGGGGGGAGGGGGCGCTTTGGTCGCTTGGGTCGCCTGGGTCAGCTCGTGCAGGTTGAGCTCGTGGACCTCGGCGCTGTTGAGCGTGATCGCTCCTCGCTCTCGCTCTTGGCGCTTTAGGTGGTATCGTAGCGTGTCGCTGTTGAGCTTCTTCCTTTGGCGTATTGGGTCGGGGTGAGCCCTAATCGCTCTAGGTCTTGTAGGATCTTGTCCCAGTAGGCTCTGTTCGCCATCTCGGCTCCTTGTTGATCTGTGGCAGCGAGCATCTCCGCCACCCCCTCGATCCGCTCGTGGCGCTGGGTGTGCAGGCCGTGATGAGCTGCGCCAACATTCCAACACCGAGACGCGTCATCCCATCGCCGATCTCGCGCTCCCCCACACCGCGGGCTCATCCCCGCGCCGCTCTCTCCCTCCGCTCGCCAATTCGCGCTACGCGCAGGCGAGCGGCGTCGCTCGCTCTGCGGGGCTGCGCCCGCTTCTCGCTCTTATTGTCAAGGGAGCGTCCTGCGGACACGCAGACCGATGTCGTCGGCGCGGCCGTCGGGCGGGACGCTGCCGCGGAGCGCGACGCGGAGGCCAGACGCGGAGCCGCTGCGCCAGCTACCCCCGCGAACCACGCGTATCGCTGCGCCATTATCGCACATTGTACTGCATGCAGGTAAAGAACCTGCAGATTGATGTCCATCGCTTGGGGCGTTGCTGTAACTCCCCTCTTCGTCGAGTACCCACTCCCCCACATTCCCGCTCATGTCATGCAGCCCGTATCCGTTCGCTTGCTTGGCGCCCACAGGACTTGTTTGCACGTCCATGGCCAACGCCACATCATTAGGGTTGTCCGAGCCCGCATACTCAAAAGGCTGCCCACCTCTCGCCGCGTACTCCCACTCAGCCTCGGTGGGCAGGTCAGCGCCTACCCACTTGGCGAAGGTCCGCGCCTGGCCCCAGTCTACGCAGTTGATCGGGTGGTCCTCTTTGCTCTGTGGGCTACTGCTCCAGTTCGGGTATCCCACATCACATGAGCTCGGCTCCGAGCACACGCCCGCCTCCACACATTTACGGTACTGACCCACCGTCACCTCTACCTTGGATATCTCAAAGTCTGAGAGCGTTACCGTGCGGATGGGCTGCTCATTAGGATAGCCGTCTTCCGAGCCCATCTCAAACGATCCTCCAGGAATCCGCACCCAGGTGATCCCCGCAGGCGAAGGCTCTTCAGGCGAAGGCTCTTCAGGCGAAGGCTCTTCAGGCGAAGGCTCTTCAGGCGAAGGCTCTTCAGGCGAAGGCTCTTCAGGCGAAGCCTCTTCAGGCGAAGCCTCTTCAGGCGAAGCCTCCTCCTGACACCCCCCCAATAGACAAATCAGGCCGCAGAGCGCCCCCCGCAACAATCTTGGACGAGTGTACATCGTTGTGAAACCTATCTGTCGCGCACACAAACAACGGCGCGGCTCATTAAGTGCCGTTTTAATACCGAGCTCTCATGACGAATGGAAGCGATTTTGGTGCCTGTCAACATAGTTTTCGCTCAAAACTCACGCAGTCACAAGCGGCGCGAGTCGAACTTCATGCGCTTCAACAGCACCGCCAAGCGCTCTTGTGGGCTCATCTTATGAGCAGGCGCTTGACGAGAACCCTAGCGCTGGTCTCCTTGACCAGGCCTCTTGCGCCAGTTCTGCAGAGTCCGTGGGGTGATCCCCACCACTTCGCAGGCCTTGTGTTGGCGTGCCCCCGCCTCGATCGTCTCATCGATCATCTTGAGGACTTTTGCCCGTTGCTCGGCGCTGTGCCGTCGTCCTCTTGCGCCCACAGCGTCTCTGCTTTTTTTGAGAGCAACAGCAGCGCCGCCGCCTCCGCCAGCGCCCTATCTTTCCGCTTCAGCTCCGCCTCAAGCTGCTTGATCCTCATCGCCACAGCCCTCTCCTTCTTCGTCTTTGTACTCTTCTTTTGACTCACCGGTTTTAGCGCCTCGATCGCGTCGACTCGCCACTCTTCGAGCTGGGTGAGGTGGACTCCCTCTCTTCTCAAGAAGGCTCCAAGCTCTTGACCTTCAAGCCCTTGCGAGGCGGTGAGGAGTGTGAGCTTCTCTTCAGCAGATCTGCTCCTTGTTGGTGGAGCGCTTAGGGTGATGGTTTGGGGGGGGGCGGGGCTAGATGGGGTTATTCGGACACTTACGCTCAGCGCGCCCTCCCGCTCAGCGCCCCCCCCCCGCTCAGCGCGCCCCCCCGCTCAGCGCCCGCAGCGCCCCCTCCCGGCGCATCCGCCCCCACGCTCGGCGCATCCGCGCGTACTCATCGGGCGTAAAGCCGCGCGCGCTCATGGGGGGCAGCGCGCGCGGAGTCTTGTTCATGATGCTCACGGGCGCCGTGGAGTGGGGCAGCGAGAAGTAGTGCCCGAGCTCGTGTGCCAAGACGAGGGGCTGCGCGACCCGCGAGAGGATCACCCAGCGGAGGCGCCGCGGGGCGCGGGGGTCGCGCCAGTGGACGCCGCGGATCTCCTCGCCGGGGACGTCGACGTCGCCGAGGCGGTTCACCACGAACACATCGATCTCCCCGCGCGCGAGCGCCGCGCCGCCCTCCTCGGGGCGCCCGAGGGCGACGCGGTGGGCGCGGGTGAGCACCTCGCCGTCGGCGGCGGGGCGCGCGAGCAGGGCGGTGAGCTCAAAGCAGACGCCCACGGGGGCGAAGAGGCGCGCCGCCTCCGCTAGCTGCGCGCGCAGCCAGGCGGCGTCCTCGGGGGCGAGCGGCGCCGGGGCGCCGGGGGGCGCGCTGAGGGGCGCGCTGAGGGGCGCGCTGAGGGGCGCGCTGAGGGGCGCGCTGAGGGGCGCGCTGAGAGGCGGGCTGAGGCGGGGACTCAGGTGGACGCGCAGCCCCACCCGCGCGCGCGCCGCGCCGTCGGCGCTCGCGCCGCAGGGGGGGCTGAGCGCCGCGAGCGCCGCCTCCGCGCCGCCCGCCCCCTCGGCGCGGGCGGCGCGGGGGCTCAGGGGGGCGAGGGCCAGCGCCAGGGGCAGCGCCAGGGGCAGCACCCAGCGCCCCGCCGGCGCGGGGCGCGCCGCCCTCGCGGGGAGGGGGCGCGCGCCGCGCGGGGGGGTCAGCCGCCGCAAGGGGGGACGAAGCAGGCGGCCTCGGGCAGGTTGGGCGCCGGGGGCTTCTCTTCGCAGGAGGGGGCGACGGCGAGGTCGGGCGCCCAGGTGTACTCGTTGAACTGCAGCTCGCCCACGTGCTGCGCCACGCCGCACAGGTTGAAGGAGCGCACCTCCGCCACCCGCACCCAGCGCGTGGTCTGGCGGTAGAAGATGCCCATCTGGCCGCGCGGGATGACGGCGCTGAAGCTCTGTGTGACGCTGTCCTCGCTCGAGCTCTCGATCGTGTTCTCGTAGGCGGTCTCGGCGCTCTCGCTCACGGTCTCGGAGGCGCTGCTGCCCTCGCTGAGATTCCAGGTGCGCGTGCTCTCGAGGGCGCTCTCCTCGTCGATGGAGCTGCTGCGCGAGCGGCTCAGGGCGTAGCTGTTGTTGATGCTCTGGCTGCGCCCCTCGGTGGTGCTGCTGCCGAAACTGCGGCCGGTCTCTGAGCTGCCCGAGGTGCTGTAGCCGCGACTCGAGCTCGCGCCGCGCGAGGTGCCCACGGTGGCGCCGCTCCGCGCCCCCACCTCCACGCCGGCGCTCACGCTGCCCTTGACGCTCGACTTGGCGAGGAAGGGAATCCCCGCCTCCGTCTCCGCGGACACGGTGGTCTCCCAGCTGCCGCTGCCGTACACCTCGCGCATGTCCTCGGTGAACTCGCTGCTCTCCTGGCCCTGCGTGAGACTCCACGACCAGCTCTCGCCGTCGCTCTCCTCAAAGCTGACGTCGTTGGTGGTGCTCTGGTTGTAGCTCAGGCCGGTCGACTCCGAGATCTCCTCGTCCTCGGTGAGCTCGCTGCCGAGGGTGCTGCTGCGACTCTGGCCCTCGGAGACGCCCTCGGACCAGCTGCGGCTGAGGGACTGCCCGTGGCCGCGCATCCAGCTGGAGCTGACGGTGACGCTGACGGTGCGCTGGCGGAACTCGCTCTTGCTCTCGCTGTAGCTGACGCGCGTGCCGAGGGTGCCGGGGATGCACCCGGAGACCGGCTCGGGCTCGTAGTGCTCGGCGAGCTGGCGCTTGCCGTCGTAGATGACCTCGATGGGGCGGTGCACCGAGAGGGGCCACGCCGTCTCCGCCACCACGCCCCCGGCGTCGTCGTAGGCGATGACGCGGAGGTTGGTGACGTAGAAGCGCTCGTTGTCGGGGACGGGGTTGAAGAACAGCGGCTCGTCGTCGCCCACCACGTCCTCCACGGCGGCGACGGCGTGGGTGTGCTCGTAGCGGGTGATGCCCTCCACGCCGTTGACGCGCCCGACCTGGTACTCGTAGCGCGTGGCGCTGAGCCCGGTCGCCTGCACGCGCAGCCGGTAGGGCACGCCGGGCAGGGCGCGCATGGCGGGCTCGCCGCAGCTAGCGTTGAGGGGCTGGAACTCGAGAATCTGCACCGAGGGGCCCACGGTGAGCTCAAAGGAGCGCGGCGCGAGGTCGGCGAGCTCCACGCCGCTGGCGCTGTCCTCGAGCAGGGCGGTGATCTGGCCGCGGAAGACGCCCGGGCGCCCGCTCCGCGTGAAGGGGTTCTCGAAGGGGCCGAGGCGGCTCAGGCGCAGGCGCTCGTAGAGGACGCCGTCGCGCTCCACCTCGCCGTCGTAGAGGGGGCGGACGCTGAATCTGACGTCCTCCACGTCGCCGCGGTCGGTGGTGTAGGTGCCGTTGAAGAGGAGCCGGTGGACGAACTGGTCGTCAGCCTTGAGGTTCTTGCCGAACAGGTAGAGGCTCTCGCCCACCACGAGGGTGTCGCTGTGGACGTCGAGGATCTGCGGCCCGGCGGGCGGGGCGGCCTCGTGGGCGCAGGAGGGGAGCGCGGCGAGGGCGCCCGTGACGAGGGCGCTCTTGAGCAGGGCGGCGGCGGTGCGCGTCATCATCATAGGGGGGGGCTCCTCACTCGCCGCAGGGCTGCACGAAGCAGCGGGCGCTGGGCATGGTGGACGGGGGGGGGACGGCGCCGCACTCGTCACCGACGGCGAGGTCGGGCGCCCAGTCCCACTCGTTGAACTGCAGCTCGCCCATGTGCGAGGAGACGCCGCAGAGGTCAAAGCTGCGCACCTCCGCGCGGCGCACCCAGCGCGTGGTCTGGCGGTAGAAGATGCCAAAGCGGCCGCGCGGGATAAAGCCGCTGAGCTCCTGGGCGGTGGTGCGGCTGGTGGAGGTGACGGTGGCCTCGGCGAGCGCCTCGGCGCGGTCCTCGCTGACCACCTCGCTGAGGGCGGTGCCCTCGCTGAGGTCCCAGGCGCGCCCGCTGCTCACGCCCTCGGTGGTGGACGACGAGGCGCCCACGCCGCGCCCGATGGCGTAGGTGCCCTCCACGCTCCTGGCGGTGCCCTCGGCGGTGACGCTGCCAAAGCTCTGCGTGCTGCTGCTGCTGCCGCCCATGGAGTAGCCGCGCTCGGTGCTGGTGCGCTGGCTGCCCCCGCTGGTGGTGCCCGTGGACATGCCCGCCGAGACGCCCACGGTGGTCTCGACCTCGCCGGAGACCTTGGCGAACCCGGCGATGGAGCCCTCGCCGCTCACGCCCACGGAGACGCTGCCGTTGACCTCGCCGTACTGCGAGGTGGCGCGGCTGCGGTACTCCTCGTTGCTCTCGCCCTGGCTCATGTTCCACTCCCAGCTCTCGCCGTTGGTGGTGGAGAAGCCCACGGAGTTGGCGGCGCTCTGCTCGTACTCCTCGCCCACCGTCTCGCTGAGCGCCTCGCGCTCCGAGGTGCTCTCGCCGAGCGTGGTGCTCCGACTCTCGCCGATGGAGATGCCCTCGGAGGTCTCGGAGGAGACCTCGCGCCCCTGCTCGCTGCTCCAGTTGCTGCTGATGGTGACGCTGACGCTCTGGGTGCGCGTCTCCGTGGTGCTCTCGCTGTAGCTCACGCTGTTGCCCACGCCGCCCGGGATGCACCCAGAGACGGGGACGGGCTCGTAGCGCTCGGCGAGCTCGTACTTGCCGTCGTAGACCACCTCGATGGGGCGGTGCACGCCGATGGGCAGCGCCGTCTCCGCGTACCGCCCCTCCTCGTCAAACGCCATGACGCGCACGCCGGTCACGTAGGACTGCTGGTCCTCGGGAATCGGGTTAAAGACCACGATCTCCGATGACTCGCCCACGGCGTCGGTGTCGGTGACGGAGCTGACGAGGTGGTCGAAGGTGGTGACGGAGGGGTCGCCGTTGACCTGGTTGAACTCGTAGATAAAGCGCTTGGCCTTGATGCCGCCCACGCGCACCTTCATCACGTACGGCAGCCCGGCGAACACGCGCACGGCGGGTGCGCCGCAGTCGGCGTGGATGGGGCGCAGCTCCTCGATGACCACGGAGGGCGCGATGTCGAGGTTCATGGGCACCTGCGGGCCGGCGTCCACGAGGCCGTCGGTGTAGGTGTTGAGCACCTGGATGGTGCCCACGAAACGCCCAGGGCGCGCGTCGCGGGTGAAGGGGTTGCTGAAGGGGCCCACGCGCGGGATGGTGAGAATCTTGCGCTGCGCCCCGTCGAGCTCGGCGCCTCCGTAGAGGGGGTTGAGGGTGAGGCTGACGGGGGTGGGGTTGGTGAGCTGGCTGTCGGGGCCGATGGCCTCATAGAAGGTGCCCTCGAGGCGCACCTGCGAGCGCCCTTGGCGCTCCTTGAGGAAGCCCTTGCCAAAGAGCTCAAGGGTCTGCCCGACGGAGACGCGCGCGTGGGATGTCGCCTCCACGAGCGGCGTGACGCGCTCCTCTGTCTCGACGGGCGCCACGATGGCGCCCTCTTGGTCGCTGATTCTGTCTCCGCAGGCGACAGGGAGACCGAGGACGGCGAGCGAGGCGCTCAAGATGTGCTTCTTCATGCTGTTCCTCTCTGGGCGTGCGCGCCTGGAGATGGCGAGGTGGGGCGTGGTGTCCTCCGAAGCTCTCCGCGCGGGCGTGCGCGTTTGTTTGCTTGGAGGTTCTTTGTAGCATTTTTGGGGGGTGGGGGCGAGAAGTTTTTTTAGGTGCCAGGCACCTGTTATCCACTTGTTAAGTCTAGATTTTTTCACGCTCCCGCGCAGACCGACCTTCTACCCCCGCCCCCCGCCAGGGGCGCGCCTGCTGGCTGCTCAGGAGGGCGGAGGCGAGGAGGCAGAGGCGCTCAAAGGCGAGGGCGAGAGCGGCGTCGGGGGTGGCCTCCTCGAGCGACACCTGGAGACCCAGCCACAGCTCCCGCGCGAGGCGCGCCCCCTGGACTTTGGCGTAGAGCGCCCACACCGCCAAGATTCTCTCCCGCGCCCCGCGCAGGACCTCTGGCGTGGGCACCGCGTCGCCCTTGGCGCGGTTGAGGCGGGCGGCGGCGGGCAGGAGGTTCCACAGCTCGTTCTGGCGGCGCAGGGAGAAGGGCAGCACGTGGTCGACGTCGAGCTCGGCGAGGGGGAGCGGCGCGCCGGTCCACACGCAGCGGCGGAGGGCGGGCGCGCTGTCGGGGCGGCTCAGGAGGGCGCGCACCGCCGCCGTGCAGCGCGCGCGCTCCGCCTCCTCGGCGCTCAGGCGGGTGGAGTCGAGGAGGGCGTAGAGGGCGTGGGCTGAGACGGCGGGGTCGAGCGCGTGCGAGAAGCGCGCCCAACGGGCGACGAGGCTGTCCTCCACCCAGTGCCAGTAGCGGCGCAGGTCCGCCCAGAGGTCCGAGGGGACGCTGAGCGCGCCGAGCGACCACTCCTCAGCCCGCCCCCCCGCGCCAGCCCCCCCCCCCGCGCCCCCGCCCCGCGCCGCCCCCTCGGCGCCGCTTGGGGGGGGCGGGGGGGGTAGGGGGCTAAAGGTAAAGACGGGCGCGCCCTCCTCGTCGCGCGTGAACGAGACGGGCCCCTTGAGAATCAGGCGCGCGAGCTCGGTGAGCGCCTGGGCGACGTGGGGCGGGGGGGGATGGGGCGCGCCGGGTGATGGGGTGCGCGCGTATTTGGATAGATCGAATCCTGATTTTGGAGGCAACCTGAGTGGCGATTCTGGAGACAAGGCTAGAGGCAATCCCGGTGGCGAATCCGGCGGCGAATTCGGCGGCGAATCCGGCGGCGCGTCGTCCCTCTCCGCCCCCTCCTCCCCCCCCCCCACCGGCCCCCCGGGCGCCCCCCCCCCCCCCCCCCCCCCCCCCCCCCCCCCCCCGGGGCCCCCGGGGCCCCCCCAAAAACCCCAAACC
>VGTA01000104.1 GCA_016874875.1 Deltaproteobacteria bacterium
CTCCACGCGCGACATGCGCGGCCGCCCGTTTGATATTGGCGAGGAGAGCGGGTGGCTGTGTCCGGATTCGTCTTATGCGCTCAACACGTGCGGGCGCACGCCCCTCTGCACGCAGACCCTCTACGCTGAGTGCGAGCGTGAGCCGCTGGTGGACGAGTGCGCCGAGGGGCTCCACAACTGCGACGTCAACGCGGTGTGCGCGGATCAGCCGAGCGGGTTTATCTGCAAGTGCAAGCCCGGGTTTGAGGGCGACGGGGTGACGTGTACGCCTGTGCCCTGCCCGCTCAACGCCAGCGGGGCGCCCAAGTGCGCCTGCGACCCGGGCTTCTCGGGGAGCTTGAGCTTTGATCCGGTGAGCAACGCGTGGACGGGGGAGTGCGCGCAGATTCAGTGCCTCTGCCCTCGCGGCTACTCGCCTACGCCGGGGGCGGACGCGTGTGTGCGGGAGGTGAGCGTGCCGGCGGTCAACAACGGCACATCGTTTAATGTGTGTAAGGCCGCCGGCAGCACGGCCTACGGCTGGGGCGGCGCGCTCTACGCCGACACCGACGGCGACACGACCAACGACAGCGTCTCGGACCCCTACTGGGGCGTCTCGGGGAGCACCACCCTCGGGCGACTCAACTCCGTGGGCATCTGGGCGTGCGCGGCGGGGGTGAGCACGGCGGGGTCGCAGCCGGTGGGGGAGTGGATTGGCTTCTCTCGGTGCCTAGATTTGCCCGCGGGCGGCGACTACCTCGTGGGCATCGCGGGTGACAACCGCGTCCGCCTCAAGGTGGACGGGCTGCTCGCCTTTGAGCTCGACAGCCCCGCCACCACCAACTTCAACTACTGGCACGTGCGGCGCGTGTCGCTCACGAGCGGCGTGCACGTCCTAGAGCTCTTTGGGAAGAACGACGGCAGCATCGCGGCCTTTGGGGCGGAGATCAGCGGGCCCTTCCCCGCCGGCAGCCTCCGCGATGAGGGCGCGCAGAAGCTCGCCGACTACGCGGGCAACATCGTCTTCTCGACGCTCGACATGGTGGGCGGGCGCTTTGACCTCGGCGAGAGCAGCGGCTGGGAGTGCCCTGACCCAGCGCAGACCCTCAACACCTGCGCGGCGATCCCCGTCTGCTCGTCGCTTGAGTATGTGGAGTGCCTGATCCGCTGAGCGGCGGCGCGCGGCGGGCTTGAGCGCGGTGGGCTTGAGCGCGGCGGGCTTGTGATCTAGGATGGTGGCTCCCGTTCGCCCTAGGAGCCGCTATGCAGATTCTGACGCTCTCTCGCCTTGTCCCCCGCTCGCCCGCCCCCGCCCCCGCCCCCCCTCGCCGCCCTCGCGTCGCGCTCATCGCCGTCGCGGCTCTCCTCTGCCTGAGCGCGCTGAGCGCGTGCAACAGCGAGAAGAAGAAGGTGCGCGGCGGCTCGTGCAAGGTGGATGATGACTGCGCGGAGGGGTGGATCTGTGACCCGGAGCGCTTCTGCACCCCCGGCCAGCGCAGCGCCGAGGAGCTGGCGGCGCGCGAGCGGGCGGAGGCGGAGGCGCGCCAGCGCCAGCGCCAGACGCGCGTCGAGCAGGAGATGACGACGCAGAAGGGCGAGGGGCGCCTGTCGGTGAAAATCTGCCCGTTCTTTAAGAACGTGAGCGATTCGGTGGGCAGCGTCATCGCCGTCCACGCCGACACCAAGCGCCGCCACATCCTGAGTCTGCAGATGGAGACGCCTAAGGGCAACATGCGGAGCGAGTTCACCTTCCCCTCCCTCCCGCTCGGCAAGTACACCCTGACGGCGAACTATGGGATTCAGGTGAACGGGGTGTTCGACACGCACCCGCTCAAGTGCGACCCCAAGGCTACCCGCCGCGAGTGCGTGGACGGAGGGACGCGCGTGGTGGAGGTGGTGTTGCCTGAGAGGGATGTCAAGGCGGCGCTGGAGTGTGACTGGATCGCGGAGTGAGTCCATCGCGCTGGTCTCCTTTAGCGGGGTGTGCCTCCTCGTCGACGGGTTCGCGGAGCGCCGCGCGCGCCCCTACACCCACGCGCTAGACGCCGCCCCGCCCCCGCCGCCCGCTGACGCTGACGCCCGCTGACGCCGACGCGCGCCCCTTGCGCCGCCCCGCCCCCTCCGCTATACGCACGCCACCCCGCGCACGGCGCGCGGGGCGCACCCCCGCCGTGAGGCGCGGAAGGAGGCCTCCGTGGCCCAAGACAGACTACAGAAGATCATCGCGCAGGCGGGCCTCGCCTCGCGCCGGCAGGCGGAGGAGCTGGTCACGCAGGGCCTCGTCAAGGTGAACGGCGTGACGGTGCGCGAGCTGGGCGCGAAGGCGGACCCCACGCGAGACCGCATCGAGGTCAACGGCAAGAAGCTCATCAAGGAGGCGCGCCGCTACATCCTCCTCCACAAGCCCCTCCACTGCGTCACCACCAGCTCCGATGACCGCGGCCGCCCCACGGTGTTTGACCACCTCGGCGGCGTCCAGGAGCGCGTGTTCTCGGTGGGGCGCCTCGACTTTGACACGGAGGGGCTGCTGTTCCTCACCAACGACGGCGACCTCGCGCACGCGCTGATGCACCCGTCGAGCGAGGCGCCTAAGGTGTACCAGGTCAAGGTGGAGGGCCTCCCCACCCTCGCCACCCTCGAGCGACTCCACACGGGCGTGCTCCTCGAGGACGGCCCGGCGCAGGCGGCGGAGATCTTTATGATCAACCCTGGCAAGCGCGTCAGCCAGCGCAACACCTGGCTTCAGATCACCGTCACCGAGGGGCGCAACCGCCTCATCCGCCGCATGCTCGAGCAGGTGGGGCACCCTGTGCAGCGCCTGCGCCGCGTGGGGTTCGCCAACCTCGAGCTCACCGAGGCGCTGCGCCCCGGGCAGTGGCGCGACCTCACGAGCGACGAGCTCCGCAAGCTCAAGAACGCCGCCCGCGACGCCGTCGACCGCCGCCGCGCCTTGCGCGCGGACGACGAGGAGGGCGCGGAGGACTGGGGCGCCGGCTTCTGAGCCCGGGCGCCGTCAGCGCCCGCAGCCCACCTCCACGCCGCACCAGAGCCGCGAGGCCTGATACGACCACTCGGGGGTCTCCTCCAGGAACTCAAAGCGCTCCCCCCCGTTGCCGCGCGCGAACACGGCGCGCCCCTCGATGGGGAGGTTGACGCCGGTGCGGCACTCGAGGCAGCCGCCTGAGGTGATGTCGTCGGGGTTGGCGAGGGGGGCGAAATCCGGGCGCACCAGCTCGCAGTGGTCCTGCCCTTGCCCCGCCCAGTCGGTGGCCTGGTAGTAGCGCTGGCCGTCCGCGCTCAGGTAGACGCGCAGCGCGCCCTCGTCCCCGTCCTCCGCCGTGCAGCGCGCCACGGTCACCCACAGCCCCTGCCCCTCGTCGTAGCGCGCGTGCTGCGCGCCGCTGCAGGACTGCTCGTCTTGGGGCAGGGCGAGCGCGACCTCGCGCCAGCCCTTGCAGGAGGCCGAATCGGGAGGGGTGGCTTCGGGCGCGGGCGCGGGCGCCTCCTCAGCGGTCTCCTCGGGCGCCCCCTCGGGCGCCCCCTCGGGCGCAGGGGTGGGCGTCGCGTCGGGCGCGCTCACGGGCTCCCCCTCGGGCGCGGGCGTCGCCTCGGAGGCGCTCCAGGCGCCGGGCTCGGAGCCGGGGTCGCCGGCGGCGGAGGGCGCGGCGGAGGGCGCGGCGGAGGGCGCGGCGGGGGGCGCGGCGGGGGGCGCGGGCGCAGAGGCGGACTCCTCAGCGGACTCGGCGCCCTCGATGAGGTCTTGCTCAATGCAGCCGAGCGCGGGGAGACTCAGGGCGAGGGCGAGGGCGAGGGTGAGAGGGAGGGTGGGGGTGAGGGTGAGAGGGAGGGGCGGGCAGGGGCGGAGGCGGCGAGCGGACATGAGCGTGATCCTTTAGGGGGGCGACGGGGGGGGCGACGGGGGGGGCGCGCAGGGCGCGATCAGAGCGTGCGCTCAGCGCCCACATCGAGTAAAGATGTCTCGTCAAGCCTCTCGTTTCTCGTCTCGTCAAGCCTCCAGCCTCGCCCCCCGCGGAGCCCCCATGCACGCCACCCCGCTCGATCCCCGCGCCCTCCGCCCCCACTACGCCCGCTTCCTCGGCGACGCCCACGCCAGCCCCACGCGGCTGCTGCTCACGGGGCACTCCCACCAGGCGTGGCCCGACGTGGCGCGCGAGGGCGTGATTGAGGCGTTCGACGACGCCGCCGCCCACGTGGACGACAAGTGGGGGCGCGCCTTTGAGCGCGTGGAGCGCGTGCGGCGCGCGGTGGGCGAGCGCGTGGGCTGCGACCCCGGCGAGGTGGCGCTCGCCCCCAACACCCACGAGCTGTTCACGCGACTCCTCAGCGCCCTCCCCCTCCGCGCCCGCCCCGTGGTCGTGGCCACCGACGGCGAGTTCCACTCCGTCTACCGCCAGCTCGCCGCGCTCGCCGGGGCGGGGCTCGTGGAGGTGGACTGGGTGCCCGCCGCCCCCTGCCGCACCCTCGGCGAGCGCCTCGCCGCCCGCGTCCTCGCCCACGGCGCCCGCTGCGCCCTCGCCGTCACCTCCACCGTCACCTTCCTCGACGCCGCCGTCACGCAGGGGCTCGACGCCCTCAGCGCCGCCTGCGCCCGCGTGGGCGCGCGCCTCTTCTTGGACGCCTACCACAGCTTCTGCGTCGTCCCCCTCGACCTCCGCGCTCTCCCCCACCCCGAGGGCGTCTACCTGAGCGGCGGCGGCTACAAGTACGCGCAGTGGGGCGAAGGCGTGTGCTGGCTGCGCGTCCCCCCCAGCGACGACGCGCGCCCGCTCTACACAGGCTGGTTCAGCGACTACGAGCACCTCCATGAGGCGCGCGTCCCCCACGCCCCCACCCGCTACGGCGCGCGCCCGGCGGAGCGGTTCGCCGGCAGCACCTTCGACCCCACCTCCGCCTACCGCGCCGCCCGTGTCTGCGACTTCTTTGAGGAGCGGGGCATGACCGACGAGGCGCTCCGCGCCCTCTCCCTGCGCCAGACGGCGCTCCTCATCGAGGCGCTCGACCCCCACCTGCGCGTGCTCACCCCCCTCGCCCCAGAGCTGCGCGGCGGCTTTGTGGCCGTGGAGGTGCCTCGCGCGCACCGCGCAGTGGAGAGGCTGCGCGCGCGCGGCGTGTTCGTGGACGCCCGCGGCGACTCCCTGCGCCTCGGGCCCGCGCCCTATCTGCTCGATGAGGAGCTGACGCTGGCGGCGGCGGCGGCGGTGGAGGTGGCGCGGGAGGGGGCGCGGGAGGAGTGAGCGCGCCGCGCGTGTGCGGCGTGAATGCAACACCCCCTCAGGGGGCTTGACGCGCGCCCCCTGAGGCGCTAAGGGTGAGGGCGACGCGCGCTAGTGTTACCGTTGCGAGGTTGAGTAACACCCGCCCCCACCCCCACCGCCACACAGGAGTCTCCCTCGATGAGCGAGCTCACCCGCGCCAGCCTCTCCATAGAGCGAGACCTGATGGAGCGCTTTGACCGCGCCGTGGAGGAGGGGGGGCACAGCAACCGCTCAGAGGCGATACGGGACCTGATGCGAGCGCACCTGCAGTCGCTGAGCTGGGGGGGGAGCGCGCGGGTGGTGGCGACGGTGACGCTGCTCTACGACCACCACGCGCGCCGCCTGACGCGGCAGATCGAGGAGCACGGGCACGACCACCACGACGTCACGCGCTCGTCGCTGCACGTGCACATGGGGGCGGACCTGTGCCTCGAGGTGGTCATCTTGTGCGGGGGGGCGTCGGAGGTGAAGGCGGCGACGCAGCACCTCGTGGGGCTGCAGGGGGTGCTCCACGGCGGCGTGGTCTACAGCGACCTCGACGCCGCGGAGGCCCACGCCGCGGGCCAGTGGGGGGAGGGCTGATGCGCCCGCTCGCGCCCCTCGCGCCCCTCCTCGCGCCCCTCCTCGCGCCCCTCCTCGCCTGCGACGCTCCCGCTGAGGCGCCGCGCGCGCAGGTGCTCGTGCGCGCTGACGCCTCGCCGCTCGCCGCCGCCGTCACCACCGACCTCGGCTACGAGGTGCGCCTCACGCGCGCGCAGCTCGCCCTCCGCGACCTCTCGTTCACCGTGGCGGGGGAGCTGCACGCGCGCGGCGGCGGTTGGGGGCTGCTCGGCGCGGCGTGGGCGCACCCGGGGCACTACGAGGGCGGCGAGGTGACGGGGGCGCTCGTGGGGCGTATCCTGCTCGACCTCCCCGCCGACGAGGGGCGCGCGCTCGGGGAGGCCACGCTCCTGTCGGGCGCCTACACCGCCGTCAACTTCATCTTTGAGCCGCTCGACCCCGACGCGCCCGAGGGGGCAGCGCCCGCCCTGCTCCTAGAGGGGGCGGCGGCGCGCGAGGGGCGGGAGGTGCGCTTTGAGGTGAGCGTGACGGCGCCCGCGGGGCGGGTCCTGGTGGGCGCGCCTTTCGAGGCGTCCGTCACCGCCGCGAGCGCCCGCGCCATGGAGGCGCGCCTCCGCATCGAGCTCTCCAACCCGCTCGCCGCCGGCTGCCTCTTTGACGGCCTCGACTTCTTCGCCCTCGACGCCGCGTGGGACGGCGCGGAGGACGGCGCGGCGCGCCTCGACGCCTCCTCTCCCCGCGCCCTCACCGACGAGCCCTACCTCGCCCTCCGCCGCGCCCTCCTGTCGCACTCCTTCTACCGCGTGACGTGGGCGCCGCGCGCCCCTCTGGAGTAATCAAGATGCTGAGATTTGTTTTCAAGACGCTGAGCTTTGCTTTGAGCGCCGCTCAGCGGCTGAGCGCCGCCGTGGGCGCGCGCGCGCTGCCCGCGCCGCTCGCGCTCCTGTGCGCGGGTGGCTGCGGCGACGAGGGGGGGCGCGGGACGCTGGCGGTGAGCGTCTATGGGGAGCCCTTTATCGAGGAGGGGATCCCCGCCAGCGCCGTGGACGACGGCTGGAGCGTGCGCTTTAGCTCTTTCCGCGTGGAGCTGCGCGCGGTGGAGGTGGGCGGCGCGCGTCTGCTCGTGGGGCGCGACCTCGAGCTCGCGGCGCCCTCCGGGGGGGAGGGGGTCGCCGCGGGGTCGCTCGCGCTGCCGAGCGGCGCGCACCCCGCCCTCGCCTACGAGCTCGGCGCGCTGCGCGTGGCGGGGGAGGCGCGCCACGAGGGGCGCGGCGAGGTGAGGCGCTTTGACTGGCTCCTCGACGTGCCCACCCGCTACGAGCGCTGCGCCCTCGGACTCTCGCTGGGGAGCGGGGAGGAGGCGCGCGCGGAGCTCACGATTCACGCCGACCACCTGCTCTACGACAGCCTCGTGGCCGAGGAGCCCGGGCTCCTCTTTGGCCCCCTCGCCGCCGCCGACGCGGACGGCGACGGGGAGGTGACGCGCGCGGAGCTCGAGGCGGCGAGCGTGGGCGCCCTCGACGTGGGCAGCGGCGGGGAGGTGGGCGACCTGTGGGCGTGGCTCCGCGCCCACGCGCGCACCGTGGGGCACCTCAACGGCGAGGGGCACTGCGACGCGCGCGCGCTCGATGCCGAGGGCGGCGCTCCGTGAGCGCGGGGTGGTGAGGCGCGCGAGGGCGACGCGGGAGAGGCTCGCGGCGCTCGCGCTCGCGCTGCGCCTGCTCGGCGGGCCGGCGGGGGCGGCGCGGGCGGAGGAGGACAGCGTGACGGTGCGCGCGGCCCGCCCCACGGCGGCGCCGTCGAGCGTGCTGCTCACGCGCGACGACCTCAGCGCCGCGCCGCGCCGCGACGCCGAGGAGCTGCTCCGGCAGATTCCCAACCTCACGCTGCTGCAGCACGGCAGCGAGGGCAAGGGGCGCCAGGTCCTCCTGCGGGGCTTCGACGCCATCCACGGGCAGGATTTTGAGGTGACGGTGGACGGGGTGCGCCTCAACGAGTGGTCCAACATCCACGCGCAGGGCTACCTCGACCTCGCGCTGATGATTCCGGAGTGCGTGGCGTCGGTGGAGGGGCTCAAGGGGCCCTTCTCGCTGTCGCAGGGGCTGTTCGCCATGGCGGGCTCGGCACACTACGCGCTAGGGGCGCCGCGCCTGGCGGGGGGGGGCGGGGGGGCCAGCCTCAGCTACGGGGCGGGGACGCCGGGGCGGCACCGCGCGGTGGGGGCCTACGCGCGCGGCGGCGGCTGGGGGGCGGCGGAGCTGCTCCACGACGTGGGCTTTGGTGCGCGCCGCGCGCTCTCGCGCGCCGCCGTCAACGCCCACGTGCCGCTCGCGGAGAGCGCGCGCGGGCGCCTCTCCCTCACGCTCCTCGCCGCCGCCTCCTCCTTTGCGCTCCCCACCGCCCTCCGCCTCGACGACGTGGCGGCGGGGCGGGTGGGGTTCTATGGGTCTTATGATGACGCGCTGGGGGGGTCGGCGCGCCGGGGGCTGGGGTTGCTGCGGTGGGAGGGCGCGGCGGGGAGCGTGACGCTCTGGGGGCAGCTGCGCGACCTCGCGCTAGTGGAGAACTTCACGGGGGCGCTGGCGGACCCCGCCGCCGGGGACCGGCGCGGGCAGCGCCACGCGGCGCGGGCGGTCGGGCTGGCGGCGCGGGCGGAGAGGGCGGCGGGGGCGTGGGCGTGGGGGGCGCTGGCGCTGGTGGGGGAGGCGGGGGCG
>VGTA01000105.1 GCA_016874875.1 Deltaproteobacteria bacterium
GAGATGTGGGAGATGTGGGAGATGTGGGAGATGTGGGAGATGTGGGCTGAACGGGCGAGGCGGGCGTGGGCGCCGTGAGGCCGCGCACAAAGAACTCCACCAGCCCCTCTAGCGCGCCGAGCTGCGCGAGCGCCTCCGCAGCCCCCTCGTGAGAGGCGGCGAGGCGGCTCATCTGCACGCGCCCAAAGACCGCCGCCACCACGCCCGCCGCCACCGCCCGCGTGTCACAGGGCGCGAACAGCCCCGCCGCCACGCCGCGCGCGAGCCACGCCTCCACGCGGGCGCACGCCACGAAGGGGTGCGCGCCGCCGTGGACGAAAATCTCCTCGGGCAGTATGCCTGCCGCCTGCAGCACGCGGATGCGGGGCAGGTTGGACATAAAGGAGGCGCGCACCGCCTCGCAGAGCGTGAGCAGCCCCTCCCCCGCCCGACTCGCGCGCGGCCCCTCGTCCGCCTCCGCGGGCCAGTCCACCTGGCACGAGGGGCGCATCGCCTCGATGAGCAGGGCGCGCTTTGACCCAAACCGCTGAAACAGCGCCGCGTGACTTACGCCGAGTCTCCGGGCGAGCGCCTGCATGGGCGCGGTGTGGCCCTCTTTGATGAAGAGGTCACGCGCTTCTTTGAGAATCTGCTCGTCGCTGACGGATCTCGGGCGCGCCATGGGGAGACTCGCGTGAGGGTGAGGGTGAGGGCGAGGGCGAGGGCGAGGGCGAGGGCGAGGGCGAGGGCGAGGGCGGGGGTTGAGGAGCAGCGTTCATTTATTTCTAACAGGTAAGAAAGTTTGATTCGCCTCAGCGCCTCACACCAACAGATGGGACTCATAGCGCCTCGGTCGCGACCTGTCTTGTGCGTTTTTATATCACCGGCGCCCTCGACCGCTCCCCAAGGCCGCGAAGCTCGACAGCGCCCTCGGCGCAGGGCACACTCGCCGGAGAGCTCGCAGCCGCGCGCTGAGCGCACAGGAGGCCCACCGATGACTCCCCCTCGCTCTCAAGGCCGCCCCGCCTTCCTCGGCGCCCTCCTCAGCGCCCTCCTCAGCGCCCTCCTCAGCGCCCTCCTCAGCGCCCTCCTCAGCGCCCAGCGCCCAGCCCTCTCCGCCCCCGCCGCCGCGCCCTCCGCCGAGGCCCCCACGCGCCTCGCCGTCTTGGAGTTTCGCGACGAGGCCCACCTGCCCCCGTTTGAGCGCGCGCTGCTCGCCGACAGCGCGCGCGGGGCGGCGCTCAAGACGCCCTTCTTGGTGATGACGCGGGAGAACATGCTCGCCCTCCTGCCGCCCTCCACGCGCCTTGAGGACTGCGTGGATGAGTGCGAGGTGGACGTGGGGCGGGCGCTGGGGGCGCACTTTGTGGTGACGGGGGTGGTGGGGCGGGTGGAGGGGCGCCTGCAGCTCCTCCTGCGCCTCTACGAGACGCAGGGCGGGGCGCTCAAGGGGCAGGCGCGGGCGGTGGGGGCGCAGGTGAGCGCCCTGCAGGTGCAGGCGGCGCGCGCCGCCGAGGAGCTGTTCGCCGCCCTCGCCCCCGGGGGGGAGGGCGAGGCGCGGGCGCGCACGCTCCTGTGGGTGCTCGTGGAGCCGGCGGACGCCCGCGACGTGGAGGTGCGCCTCGACGGCTTCGTCCTCCCCCTCGAACGCGCGCGCCGCGTGGGAGGGGGCTACGCCTGGCCGGCGCGCCCGGGGGCGCGCGAGGTGGAGGTGCGCGCCCGCGGCTTCTCGCCCGAGCGCCGCCGCGTGGAGGTGACGGAGGGCGCCCCCGCCGAGGCGCGCGTGCGCCTCTACCGCCGCCGCGCCGCCGCCCCCTGCGCCTCGCGGGGGGGGGGCTGCGAGGCGGAGCTGTGGGTCTACACGCAGCCCCCCGGGGCGCTGGTGCTGCTCGACGGGCGCTCCACGGGGCAGCGCACGCGCCCGAGCGCCCACGACCCGCGCGTGGGCAGCGTCGCCCTCCGCCTCCCCGCCGGCGACCACGTGGTCAGCGCGCGCCTCGCGGGCCACGAGGAGGCGGAGCGCCTAGTCCGCCTCAAGCCCGGCGACATGGACATCACCTCGCGCGAGCGCCCCCTCCGCCTGCGCCCCTCCGCCGCCCGCCTCGAGCTCACCACGCGCCCCGCCGGCGCCCTCGTGCGCCTCAACGGCGAGGTGGTGGGCAAGACGCCCCTCCGCCTCGACCAGGTGACCCCCGGTCTCTACTGGCTCGAGGTGGTGGCGGAGGGGGTGGCGGCGCGCGAGGAGCTCGTGGCGCTTACGCCGCGCGCGCCGTGGCGCGGGGACTGGGCGCTCGCGCCCACCGCCTCCTCCCTCGCCCTCTCGGTGCGCTACGAGGGCGCCCCCGTGGAGGGCGCGGCGCTGTGGGTGGGGGGGCTGCAGCGGGGCGTCACCGACGCGCGCGGCGAGGCGCGCCTAGCGGGGCTCGCCGCCGGCGCCGTGACGGTGGAGGTGCGCCACCCGCTCTACACGCCCCTCTCGTCGCGCCTCACCCTGCCCCCCGGGGAGGCGCGCCGCGCGCTCAAGCTGACGGGGGCGTTCGCGGAGCTCGAGGTCCGCTGCGCGGAGTGCGCCGCGGGCGCGGGGGAGGCGCGGGTGTTCTTTGGCGGCGAGGAGGTGCCGCTCGGGGCGGCGGCGCGCGTGCCGGCGGGCGCCCACTGGCTCCAGGTGCGCCCGCGCGACGAGGACCTCTGGCAGCCCCACCGCGCGCGCCTCACCCTCGGCGTGGGGGAGCGCCGGGCGGTGGAGGTGCGCCTCGCCCCCCACGCCGCCCGCCTCACGCTCACGTCTGACCCCCCCGGCGCGCGCGCCCTGCTCGACGGCGAGGAGGTGGGCGTGACGCCGGTCGAGCTGTCCACCGCCTCGGGCCTCCGCCGCGTGCGCCTCGAGTTCCCCCTCGACGCCGACGTGCCCTACGATGAGCTCACGCGCGTGCCCAAGGGCGGGCGCGCCCTCCACGTCAACACCCGCCGCCGCACGCTCATCAGCGCCACCTGCGACCCCCCGGGCGGCCTCATCTCCCTCAACGGGCTCCCCCACGGCCCCGCGCCCCGCCACCTCGACGTCGCCCCCGGCGAGCACGCCCTCGGCTGCGCGCTCTTTGGGGTGGAGGGGGGCCTGCGCCTCCAGATCGCTGAGGGGGAGCGCCTCGCGCGCGCTATCACGCTGTCGAGCGAGCGCCTCGACGCGGCGCGCTGGCGAGCGCGGTGGGGGCGGCGCGCGGGGCAGGGGATGGCGGCGGTGGGCGCGGCGGCGGCGCTGGCGGGCCTGGCGGTGTGGGCGCTGCCCATGCGCGAGGCCATGGGCGCGCGCGACGACGCCGCGCGCGCCTGGCTCGCGGCGCCCGACGAGGGGCGCCGCGCCGCCCTCTACGCCCGCGCCCTCGATGAGGACGCCGCCGCCCGCGCCGCCCTCTCGCTCGGCGGCTGGCTCTTGGGCGGCGGCGCCGCCCTCTCCGCTGTGGGGGGTGGGGTGTGGTGGTGGGGGGCGCGCGCCCCGACACGCTGACGCGGATCAGCTCAGCTCAGCTCAGCTCAGCTCAGCTCAGCTCAGCTCAGCTCAGCTCAGCTCAGCTCAGCTCAGCTCAGCTCAGCTCAGCTCAGCCAAAGAAAAACGCCATCACCTCCGCGAGCGCCACATACACCGTCGCCTCCAGCAGCCCCACCCCCGCGTTCCGGTCGCGGACGATCTCCTCGGCGAGGTCGCCCCTAGGGAGGAGGAAGGCGTTGAGCAGGCCGCGGGCGGCCCAGATGAGCAGGGCGCTCACGAGCAGGTAGAGCGCCACGGCGGCGAGCTCGGCGGCCCACTCCACCACCTCGCCGTAGATGGCGCCCTCCACGGTGACTCCCGCCGCCACCAGCACCCCAAAGAGCGGCAGCGCCGCCGCCACGTTGCCCGCCTTCACCTCCGCGAGGTCGTCGTAGGGGGAGACGGCCTTGTAGATGTAGGCCACCGCGATGATCAGCCCCTGCCCGATCAGGGCCCAGGCGGCGCAGGTGAGCCAGTCGTTGGGGTGGCCGAAGGCGGCGCGCGTGGCGAGGGCGGCGCCGAGGACGGCGCCGGCGCGCACGAGCGCCACAGCGAGGTTGCGCCGCTCGTTGACCTCCACGAGGTCGTCGATGCCCCGCAGGAGCGCCTTGTCGGTGAGCCAGCCGTTGAAGGCCAAGAGCGGCAAGACCACCAAGCCCGTGGTGGCCACGGACGTCGCCTGCCGCGTCCACGACTCCCCCTCGATCACAAAGGAGTCGAGCAGCGCCACCACGCACGCGAGCATAAAGGCGGCGAGGTCCACGGCGGCGGCGAGGTTGTCGCGCTCGGTGAGCTGAGCGTCCACGCGGTAGCCCCGCCTCAAGAGCATCAGGTCGCGCGTCACCTTGGCGATAAAGAGGAGGGCGAGGGCCTCGGCGATCAGGCTCGCGCGCCAGGCGATCATGACCCAGTCGATGGACAGCTCAAGTGACATCTCTGTGTGCTCCTGTCTGCGCCCGGGCGGGGGGCGCGCGGGGGCGCCTTGGGTATAGCATGACGATGCGCTACACTAAAACCCCCCCGCGCCCCCGCCGCCCGCCCAAGAGAGGCGCCCATGCCCGACGCCGCCCCGCTCCCGCCCGTGGTCCTCATCGACGACGACGAGGTCTTCTGCCTCGCCATGTCCAAGGCGCTCCGGCGGCGCGGGTTCGCGGTGAGCGTGCCGCGGGGCGGCGACGGCGCCCTCGAGGCGCTGCGGGGCGCGCCGCGGGGGGCGGTGGTGGTGCTCGACCTCCGCATGCCCGAGCGCAGCGGCCTTGAGCTGCTGCGCCTCACGCCGCGCCGCGAGGCGGCGGTGCTGATGCTCACGGGGCACGGGGGCGTGCCCGACGCGGTGGAGGCGATGCGCGCGGGCGCCCACACCTTTATCACCAAGCCCGTGGACGCCGCCGACCTCGCCCCGCTCATCGAGGAGGCGGCGCGCGCCCGCGCCGAGCCGGCGCGCGCCACGCTCATCGGCGACAGCGACGCCACGCGGCGCCTGCGGCGGGTGGTTGAGCGGCTCGCGGGCGCCCGTGAGCCCATCCTGCTCACCGGCGAGACGGGCACCGGCAAGGAGGTGGTGGCGCGCGCCCTCCACGCCGAGGGCCCCTACGCCGCCGAGCCGTTCGTGGCCGTCAATATGGCTTGCCTCCCCCGCGACCTGCTCGAGGCTGAGCTCTTTGGGCACAAGCGCGGCGCCTTCACGGGCGCCCACGCCGACAAGCGCGGCCTCTTTGAGGAGGCGGGGGGCGGCACCTTGTTCTTGGACGAGGTGGCGGAGCTGCCCCTCGAGCACCAGGCCAAGCTCCTGCGCGTGATCGAGGGCGGCGAGTTCCGCCCCGTGGGCGCCACCCACGTCGCCCGCTTCGCCGGGCGCCTGATCGCCGCCACCCACCGCGACCTGGCGCGGGAGGTGCGCGCGGGGCGCTTCCGCGAGGACCTCCTCTACCGCCTACAGGTGCTCCCGGTGCACATCGCCCCTCTCCGCGAGCGCCTCGATGACCTCGAGCCCATCCTCCGCGCCTGGCTCGAGCGCCTCTGCCCCGCCCCCGTGGCGCTCTCCCCCAGCGCCCTGCGCGCCCTGCGCCAGCACCCCTGGGCGGGCAACGTCCGCGAGCTCGTCAACCTCGCCCGCCGCGTGGCGGTCTTCCACCCCGACGGCGGGCAGGTGGGCGCCGAGTTCGTGGAGCAGATGCTCCACTCCCACCCCTTCTCGCCCTCGCCCTCGCCCTCGCCCGAAGCGCCCGCGCTCGAAGCGCCCGCGCCCGACGCGCCCGCGCCCGAAGCGCCGGCGCCCGCGCCCGAAGCGCCCGCGCCCGCGCCTCCCGATTCCCCCGCCGTGGGCGGCGACCACAGCCTCGACGCCCTCGAGCGCGCCCACATCGAGTTCCTCCTCGCGCGCTACGGCAATATGTCGCAGGTGGCCCGCATTCTGCACATCAACCGCCGCACCCTCCAGCGCAAGCTCAAGGGTTGGGGTGTGGACGCGGGGGCTGAGGCAGGCGAAGAGGACTGACGACCCCCGCCGACTCCCTCAGGCGCCACTGCGACAAAATGCCGCCCCTCTGCGCCCCTGAGTCCCCCCTGAGGCCCCCCCGAGGCCCCCCTGAGCCCGCCCCTGAGCCCGTCCCTGAGACATTTTGTCGCCCCCATGGAGGAGGCGTGCGGGCGAAAAATCTGGGGAGGCGGCGGGGGAAAAAGCTAGACATTCGCGCTGATCTCAACATACTCGGCACCACCTCGCGCCTGCCCTCGCGGGTTGGTATGAGCGTTGCGAAGGAGACCCGCCGCGGCGCCCAAGCGGCTCAAGGCGGCGCAGGTCTCCATCCCGTGAATCCCCCCTCCCTCTCGCCCTCCTCGAAGTCCTGAGCCCCCCTCAGAGGTTACAAAGAGATGAACGAAAAAGACACAAATCCTGGTGAGCCCTGGGTCTTCCCCAAGTGGCATAACCGCATCCCACTCATCTTTTTCGGCGTCATAGGCCCCGTCGTCAGCGTCCTGGCTGTGGCGGGGGTGTGGTACTACTTCTCGCCCCGTTTCACGGATGTGGGATACCGCCCCGAGCAGCCCGTCCCGTACAGCCACAAGCTGCACGTGGGCGAGCTCGGCCTCGACTGCCGCTACTGCCACACGGGCGCCGAGATCTCTTCCTCGGCGCGCGTGCCGCCCACGCAGACCTGCATGAACTGCCACACGCAGATCAAGACCGACAGCCCCGACCTCCGCCTCGTGCGCGAGAGCTGGATCGAGGACAAGCCCGTGGAGTGGGTCCGCGTCCACAAGACGCCCGACTACGCGTACTTTGAGCACAGCGCGCACGTGCAGGCGGGCGTGGGCTGCGAGTCCTGCCACGGCCGCATTGACCAGATGGTCGAGGTCACCCTCGCCGAGCCCCTCAACATGGGCTGGTGCCTCGACTGTCACCGCGCGCCGGAGAAGCACCTCCGCCCCGCCAGCGAGGTGACCACCATGGGCTACGTGGTCGATGAGGCCATGGGCCTCAAGTTGAAGGACGAGAAGGGCATCAATCCCCCTCTGCATTGTTCAGGGTGCCATCGATGAAGAGCGACACGACACGCAAGTATTGGCGCAGCTTTGACGAGCGGAACCAGACCGACGCCTACAAGGCTGAGGTGAGCCGCGAGTTCCAAGATGAGCTAGATGTTTCGACCCCCGAGCCCGAGGGCACGTCCCGCCGCGGCTTCCTCGGCTGGGTGGGCGCCTCCCTCGCCGCCTCCGGCCTCGCCGGCTGCGACGCCATCCGCCGCCCCGCCGAGAAGATTCTCCCCTACAGCGTCGCCCCTGAGGAGATCCTCCCCGGCATCCCTCAGTACTACGCCTCCGTCACCCACGTGGGCGGCGAGGTGGTGGGCGTGCTCGTGGAGAGCCACGAGGGCCGCCCCACCAAGGTGGAGGGCAACCCCCTGCACCGCGGCAGCCTCGGCGCCCTCAGCGCCCTGCACCAGTCGCAGGTCCTCGACCTCTATGACCCCCAGCGCCTCCGCGCCACCGCCGCCAACGGCAGGGCGCTGAGCGCGGCGGAGGCGAGGGCTCTCCTCGCGGAGAAGGGCGCCGCGTGGGCGGGCAAGCGCGTGGCCTTCCTCGCCGAGGGCGTCCCCTCGCCGCAGCTCGCGCGCCTCCGCGCCGCCGCCCTCGCCCGGTTCGCCGGCGCGCAGTGGTTCACCTACGAGTCGGTGAGCGACGACCACCAGCGCGCCGCCACGCAGGCGGTGTTCGGTGAGGCGCTCCGCCCGGTGTACGGGTTCGCCGGCGCCAAGACGATTCTGAGCCTCGACGCCGATTTCCTCGGCGGCGAGGGCCCCGCCGTGGCCGCCGCGCGCCAGTGGGCGGACACGCGCCGCGTGGGCGCGAACAAGGACGCCTCCGCGCTCAGCCGCCTCTACGCCGTGGAGGCGAGCTTCTCGCTCACCGGCTCCAACGCCGACCACCGCGTGCGCGCCAGCCACGCGCAGGTGGAGGCGTTCGCCATCGCCGTGGCCGGCCAGCTCGGCGTCTCGGCGCCGGCGGCGTCCGTGGTGCTCGAGGACCGCCAGGTCAAGGCGGCGGCGGCGGTGGCGGCGGACCTGCGGGCGAGCGGCGCGGGCGCCCTCGTGCTCGCGGGGCGCAAGCAGCCCCCCGTGGTGCACGCCCTCGCCGCGGCCATGAACGCCGCGCTCGGCGCCAGCGTCCGCTACTACCCCGACGCGCGCCGCGCCCCCGACGCTCTCGGCGACATGGCCGCCGCCAAGGCGCTCGTCGCCGCCCTGAGCGCCGGCGAGGTGGACGTACTGGTGATCCTCGGCGGCAACCCCGCCTACACCTTCCCCGCCGACGCCAAGCTCGCTGACGCCGTCAAGAAGGCCGGCGAGGTGGTCTACCTCGCCGACATGACCAACGAGACCACCGCCGCCCTCGACGCCGCCAAGGCGGTGGTGGTGCCCCGCGCCCACTACCTCGAGGCGTGGGGCGACCTCGCGCACATCGACGGGCAGGTGGCGCTGCAGCA
>VGTA01000106.1 GCA_016874875.1 Deltaproteobacteria bacterium
CCCGCCGCCCCCGCCGCCCCCAGCCCCGCGTAGCGGCGCTCAAACGCCTCTAGGGCGCCGAGGATGCTCCCCACCCGCTCCTGCGCGCCGTCCTGGAGCGCCAAGAGGCGCTCCTGGGTGCGGAGGAGCTCGTCGGTCACCGAGAGCAGCACGAACAGCAGGCTCTCCGTGGAGTCGGGAATCACATGACTCACCTGCTCCACGCGCTCGTTCACCTCACGCACCACCGCGTTGAGGTGCTCCTCGCCGCTGTGGGCGCGCACCGAGAGGACGCGCCCCGCCACGCGCACGCGCTGAATGGAGCCGCTCATCGCCCCCTCCTCAGCGCAGGTCCACGTCGAGGGCGACGGGGCAGTGGTCGGAGCCATAGACGTCGTTGAGAATCTCCGCGCGGCGCACGGCGGGGAGGAGCGAGGACGACACCAAGAAGTAGTCGAGGCGCCAGCCGATGTTGCGCTCGCGCGCCCCGGCGCGGTAGCTCCACCACGAGTAGCGCACCTCCTCGGGGTGCAGGGCGCGGAACGTGTCGACGAACCCGGCCGCGAGGAGGCGCTCAAAGCCATCGATCTCCGCCTGCGTGTACCCGGGCGTGACGTTGTAGTTGGCGCGCGCGTTAGCGAGGTCGATGGGGCGGTGCGACACGTTGAGGTCGCCGCACACCACCACCGGCTTGCGCGCCTCGAGGCCCTTGAGGAACGACAAGAACGCCACGTCCCACTCCTGCGTGCGGTACGGCAGGCGCGAGAGCCCCGACGACGAGTTGGGCACATAGACGTTGACCAGGAAGAACTGCTCCCACTCCGTCGTCAGCACGCGCCCCTCGGCGTCGTGCGCGGCGACGCCGATGCCGCGCTGCACGCTCAGGGGGGGGCGGGCGCAGAGCGTGGCGGTGCCCGAGTAGCCCTTCTGCTCGGCGTCGTAGGCGTGCACCTCATAGCCGCGCAGCTCGGCGAGCGCCTCCGACACCTGCGCCGGGGTCGCCTTGGTCTCCTGCAGACACACCGCGTCCATCTGGAGGCGCTCGAGGTCCGCCACCAAGGTCTTGCCGGCGCAGGCGCGCACGCCGTTCACGTTAAAGCTCATTAGGCGCATGTGGACCTCCTCGGCACCTGCAGATCAACCTGCTTGCGCGCAGGCACCCTAGCACTCCACCACCGTCAGCGCCAAGCCCCCGCGCGCCGTCTCCTTGTACTTAGTGCTCATATCGGCGCCGGTGCGGCGCATCGTCTCGATCACCTTGTCGAGACTCACCTTGTGGGAGCCGTCGCCGCGCAGGGCGAGGCGGGCGGCGTTGATCGCCTTGACGGCGCCCATGGCGTTGCGCTCGATGCAGGGCACCTGCACCAGCCCGCCCCACGGGTCGCAGGTGAGCCCGAGGTTGTGCTCCATCCCGATCTCGGCGCTGTTGCACACCTGCGCGGGGGTGCCGCCCATCACCTCAGCGAGCGCCCCCGCCGCCATCGAGCAGGCCACCCCCACCTCGCCCTGACAGCCCACCTCCGCCCCCGAGATGCTCGCGTTCTTCTTGTAGAGGCTGGCGATGGCCGCCGCCACCAGCAAGAAGCGCGCGGCGCCGTCCTCGTCGGCGTTGGGGATAAAGCGCAGGTAATAGGAGAGCACGGCGGGGACGATGCCCGCCGCGCCGTTGGTGGGCGCCGTCACCACGCGCCCCCCGGCGGCGTTCTCCTCGTTGACGGCGAGCGCCCACAGGTTCACCCAGTCGAGGGCGGCCATGGGGTCCGCGCCGTCGCGCTCGGCGCGCAGGGCGCGGTGGAGGGCGGCGGCGCGGCGCTTGACGCGGAGCCCGCCGGGCAGAATCCCCTCGCGCTCACAGCCGCGCTTGATGCACGCCTGCATCACCGCCCACAGCCCCACGAGGCGGCGGCGGACCTCCTCCTCGGGGCGCAGCGCCGACTCGTTGGCGAGCATCAGCGAGCTGATCGACAGCCCGGACTCCTCGCAGCGGCGCAGCAGCTCCGCGGCGGTGTTGAAGGGGTAGGGGACGGCGCGCTCGTTCGGCGAGAGCAGCCCGAGCCCGCCGGCGTCCACGGGGTCCACCGCCGTAGCGCCCGCGCCCGCGCCCGCGCTCTTGAGCTCACCCTCGCCCTTGCTCTCGCCCTCACCCTCGCCCTCGCCCGCGCCGTTCACGATAAAGCCGCCGCCCACGCTAAAGTAGACGCGCTCGTGCAGCAGCGCCCCGCCCTCGTCGAACGCCTGAAAGACCATGCCGTTGGAGTGGAGCTTGAGCGTCACGCGGCGGTTAAAGCGGAGGTCCACGTCGGGGTCAAAGGGCACCTGAGGACCGCGGTGGAGCGTGAGGGCGCGAGCGGCGCGGATCTGCGCCACGCGCCCCGGCGCCGCGTCGGTGTCCACGGACTGCGGCTCCTCGCCCTCGAGGCCGAGGAGCACCGCCACGTCGGTGCCGTGCCCCTTGCCCGTGTGGGCGAGGGAGCCGTGGAGGCTCACGCGCACGGCGCGCACGAGGCCCATATCGCCGCGCGCCGCGAGCGCCTCGCAGAAGCGCCGCGCCGCGCGCATGGGGCCCACGGTGTGGCTTGAGGAGGGGCCGATCCCCACCTTAAAGAGCTCAAAGGAGCTGATGAACATAGATGATAAACATGGAGTGCGCCTAAGCCCCTATACCGCCGCGAGCGCGCTCACTGCGCGGCGAGGATGAAGGCCTGCAAGAAGAGACGACCACGCCCGTAGCGCTTGTACCAGTCGAGCTCAGCGCGGGCCCCCGCGAGCGCGGGGGCGTCCTCGGCGGCCAGGCCGGCGCGGACGGCGCCGCGGGCGACGCGCCCGAGCGACTGGTAGTGCTCCTCCCAGGCGTAGGGGGGGAGCTGGACCTGGTGGATCAGCTTAAAGCCCTGCAGACCCGCGAGGCGCGCGTGCAGCTCCTCGAGGGGGCCGAGGCTGAGCCCGCGGGCGGCGAAGGGCGCCACGAGCTCCTGCGGCGGGTGCTTGTTGACCACGCCGAGCGCCGTCACCGCCACAAAGCCGCCCACCTTGAGGTGCCGCCGCCACCCGGGCACCAGCGACAGCGCGTCGAGCTCAAAGCCCACACCCTCGGCCATGATGAGGTCGAGACTCTCGTCGGGGCAGTCGAGGGCGGCGTAGTCCGCGGCGTGGTGGAGGTGGACGAGCGACATCGCCCCGCCCTCCTCCGCCCGCCGGTGGGTGTAGTCGAGGTGGACCTCATCGCGGTCAAAGGCGTGCACGGGGCAGCAGCGCGAGCGGGCTACCCACGCGGCGCGCCCCCCGAACCCGCAGCCCACGTCCGCCACGGTGGAGCGGCGGTCGAGGGGCAGGGGCGTGAGGTAGGAGGAGGTGAACACCACGCTGCCGGGCGCGCGGCGGGTGAGGCGGGCATAGAGGTCATGCTCGGTCATGGGCGGCTCCGGGGGCGGGGGGCGGCGCGCGGCGCGGGGGCGCTCAGCGCGCCGCGAGCGGCGTGTAGCGCGCCTCGACCACGCCGGTGTACTCCTGCGTGGGGCGGAAGATGCGGTTGTCGGCGAGCTGCTCGCAGTAGTGCGCGCCCCAGCCGGCGATGCGGGCGATGGCGAAGAAGGGCGTGAAGAGGTCCTCCTCCATCCCGATCTTCTGATAGACGAGCCCGCTGTAGAAGTCCACGTTGGGGGCGATGCCGCGCCCGCCGAAGCGGGGGTGGGCGGCGGCGAGCTGCTCGAGCTTGTGCGCCATCGCGTAGAGGGGCGTGGAGCCGTGCTGCGCGAACAGATCGCGCGCGAGGCGCTGCAGCTCGTGGGCGCGCGGGTCCTTGACCTTGTAGATGCGGTGCCCGAGGCCCATGATCAGACGCTTGGTCTCCACCGACTCGTTAAAGAACGCCTCAACGCCGTCGAGCCCGCCCTCGATGCCGTTGAGCATGTGGAGGACCTCCTCGTTGGCGCGCCCATGGAGGGGGCCCGAGAGCGAGCCCACGCCGGCGGCCACGGAGCTGAAGGGGTTGGCCTCGCTCGAGCCCACCACGCGGGTGCTAAAGGTAGAGGCGTTGAAGCCGTGCTCGGCGTGGAGGATGAGCGCCACGTCGATGATGCGCGTCTGCGTCTCATCGGGGCGCTCGCCGTTGAGCATGTACAGGTAGTTGGCGGCGTGGGTGAGGCTGGCGTCGGGCGACACCACAGCGCGCCCCTTGCGGATGCGGTCAAAGGCGGCCACGATGGTGGGGAAGCAGGCGATGAGGCGCACCACGGCGGCGTCGTTGCCCCCCTGGTCGCTCACCTCAAAGTGCGGATAGAAGCCGCCGAGGGCGCACACGCAGGTCTGCAGCGCCACCATGGGATGCGTGGCGGCGGGGAGGGTGCGGAGGATGGCGATGAGGGCGTCGGGCACGCCGCGGAGGCCGCGCAGGCGGGCGTCGAAGGCGCTGAGCTGGTCGGCGGTGGGGAGCTGGCCGTAGAGCAAGAGGTAGGCGGTCTCTTCGAAGGTGCTCTGCGCGGCGAGCTCCTCGATGAGGATGCCGCGGTAGCGGAGGATGCCGTTGTCACCGTCGATGGTGGAAATCGCCGACTGGGCGGCGATGACGCCGGCCAGGCCAGGAACAAACCCGTTGCTCATAGGACCTCGTTTGTGGAGGGGGTGATGGGGGACTCGGAGAGGAGAAAGAGCGCTCCTCCTGAGCGCGCGTCATCGCGCTGATCACGCGGGTCACGCGGGTCACGCGGGTCACGTCGGTCACGCGGATCACGCGGATCACGCGGATCACGCGGATCACGCTCAGCGCGCCGAGGCGTGTGAGGCGCGTGGGGCGGGAGGGTCGGTCTCCGAGATGTGTAGGATGACGATAGAGCGGTTTCCGTCGCGCGTCAATCAAGTTAAGGGGAGGGCCCCGCCTGCCCCGCCTGCCCCGCCTGTCCCGCGAGCAGGGCGGCGCCGAGGAGGCCGAGGTCGGGGGCGGTCACCACCCACACGCTCACGCGCGAGAGCAGGTCGCGGCAGCGGCCCTTGTTGAGGAAGGCGCCTTGGAAGTGGGCGCGGAGGGCGGGCAGGAGGGAGGCGCTGAGGCCCCCCGTGAGGAACACCGCCTCGGCGTCGCACTTGAGGGCGAGGTGTGCGGCCTCGTCGGCGTAGAGCTCCACCCAGCGCTGCACGGCGCGCGCGCACAGCTCGTGGCCCTCGAGGGCGCCGCGGGTGATCTGCTCGGGGGTGAGGGGGGCGCGCAGGGGCGGCGGGAGGGGGCGCCCGTCGAGGAGGGCGCCGCCGCCGAGGTAGGTGAAGAGGTCGAGCAGCCCGGGGCCGCTCACCACGCGCTCCACGCTCACGTGCTCCCCGTGGCGCCCCTGCAGCCACCGCAGCAGGCCCACCTCGGGCTCGTTGCGCGGGGCGAAGCGCGCGTGGCCGCCCTCGGTGGCGAAGGGGCGGTACTGCACCTCGCCGTGGGGGTCGAGGGCGAGGACGGGCACGAGCAGCGCCTCGCCGAGCCCCGTGCCGGCGCCGAGGACGGCGAGGGGGCGGCGCTCAGCGAACGGGAGGGCGCGCAGGGCGGCGGGGGGCTCGTCGGGGCCGCAGAGGTGCGCGAGGGCGGCGCGCGGGAGGTGGGGGACGGCGGCGGCCTGCGCGTAGAGGTCGTTGACCACGCGCGTAGGCGCCCCGAGGGCGACGGCGAGGGACTCCTCGTCCACCCCCCAGCCCACGTTGGTGAGGTGGGCGCGCCCGGCGCGGGTGGGGCCCGCCACCGCGAAGCAGGCGCCGCGCAGGTCGACGGCGCCGAGGGCGCGCGCCGCCGGACTCGCGAGCAGCCGCCGCGCCCCCTCCTCGAGGGCGCCGAGCTCGCGGGTGGCGTAGGTGGCCTGCGTGAGTGTCGCGCCCTCCCACGAGAGGGCGAGGCGGGCGTTGGTGCCGCCGATGTCTCCGATCAGGAGGGCAGGGCTCGAGAGGGCAGGGCGCATGAGTGTCTCCCCTGAGGTGGCGCGCGTCGGCGTCGCCGGTCAGTCGTCGTTCAGAGTTCCTGAGCGTCAATAGTTCCTGAGCATATAGACGCGGTCGCCCCGCCGCAGCTCAAGGGTGGAGCGGGTGATGAGGGCGGTGGCGGAGTGCGGCTCCGTGGCGATCACGAGCAGCTCCCCCACGGGCTCAAGGGGGGCCGCCTCGTCGAGCGCCCGCGCCAAGGGCACCGCGCCGTCGCCGCGGCGCGCCACCGACAGGCGGTTGCCCACGAGGACCCCCTCCTCCGCCCCCACGTCCACGAACACCACGTGGTGCTGCCCGAGCTCGCTGAACCCCTCGAGCTCGTCGAGAATCACGCCATCGAGGTCCACCAGATTCTTGACGGGACTCACGTCGAGGAGCGACGAGAGCTCCGGGACCACCACGTCGCCGCGCTCCACCTCCTGCTGCGCGTTGGTGATGACCGCCTTCACGAGCTGCCGCTCGTCGCCCTTCTCGAGCACCTCAAGGGTGGCGATGAGGTGGACCTTGTCGCCCACGGGGGCGCGGCTGTCGGGGTGCAGGACCTGCGAGATGACCCGATAGACGCTCAGGCGCTGCCCGAGCTGCATCGCCGCGGTGTTGGGGGCCTGCAGGTAGACGCGGTCGCCGGTGGAGAGGGTGTCGCGGGGCTCGGGGGAGGCGACGACGCGCGCGAGGGGGTCGCGGCGGGTCTCTAGAATCATGCCTTTGTTCATGACCCTGCGCACCACCTTCTGCAGGTCGGCGCTGTAGGTGACAGGCTCGAGCTCAAACGCCTCGCCCTCCTCGTCGCGCGCCGCCTGCGGGTTCCACTTGAGGCGAATCACGTCGCCTGGATAGATCCAGTGGGGGTTGCTAATGGCGGGGTTGAGCGCCCAGAGGTTGGGCCACAGCCAGGGGTCATTAAAGAACTCCTGCGAGATGAGCCACAGCGTGTCGCCCTCCTCCACCTCATACTCATAGGGGACGTGCACGGAGCGGTCATCGACGATGGAGATGTCGGCCTGCGCGCGCGCCTCCCGCGCCCCGCCCGCCGCGAGGGCACCGGCGAGGGCGCCGGCGAGGGCGCGGGCGAGGAGGGCGCGGGGCGCGGCGAGGGGCGCGGGGGGGGCGCCGGGGAGGGCGCGCGCGGGGCGCGGGGCGGGGCTCATGGGGGTTGCCTCAGCGGTGGCGTGGGGGAGGAGTGAGGAGAGCAGCGCGGGCGCCTCAGGGCGCCTCAGGGCGCGGGCGAGGCGCCGAGGCGCCCGGCGGCCTGCCGCGCGGCGGCCGTGTTGGGGTAGAGGCGCGTGAGGCGCGTGAGGGTGGCGCGCCCCCGCGCCTCCTCCCCCGACGCGAGCTGCAGGACGCCCACCTGGAGCAGCGCCTGCGGCACGAGGGGGCCGGCGGGGTCTGCCTGCACGAGCTCAAGGAGCACGGCGGACGCCGCCGCGTGCTCCCCGAGCCCCTTGAGCGACAAGGCGAGCCCGTAGCGCGCGCGGGCGCGGTGCGCCTCAGAGGGGGCGAGCGCCAAGACTCGCTCAAAGCGCGGCCGCGCCTCCGCCCAGCGCTCCTCGCGGAGCGCGGCGCGCGCCGCGTCGAGGGCCACCTCAAAGGGGGCCGCCGGGGGCGCCGCCCCCTCCTCGGCGCCCCCCCCCCGCCCCCCCCCAAGGGGCGCCTCCGGCGTCCCCCCCGCGCCCGCCCCCGCGCCCCTCCACTCCCCAGAGGTCGCCCCAGAGGTCGCCCCAGAGGTCGCCCCAGAGGTCGCCCCAGAGGTCGCCCCAGAGAGCGCCCCAGAGGTCGCCCCAGAGGTCGCCCCCGCGCTCACCCCCGCGCTCACCCCCGCGCCCGCCCCCGCCCCCCTCGCCCCCGCAGGCGCGAGCGCAGACGCCGCCGGAGCGCCGAGCGGGCGGGGGGGGAGGGGCGTGACGCCGAGCGAGGCGGCGCCCTCAGCGCCAGGCGGGGGGGGCAGCGGGGCGCGCGCGCGGCGATTCCACGCGGCGCCCTCCTCCCCTGCGGACTCCTCCCCTGGGCCCTCCTCGGGGCCCTCCCCGGCGGGCGCGCGGCGGGCGGGGGGCGTAAAGGAGGCGATGTTTTCGGCGGTGAGGGAGGGGACCTGCTCCTCCGCCCCCTCCGCCTCCGCCGCGCGCCGCGCCGCCCGCATCCCCTGCGCGCTTGGCGGCTCGCCGCGCGCGGCGAGCGGGGCGCGGCGGGAGAGGCGCACCACGGGCAAGGCGCTCAGGTCGCGCCCCCCCCGCGCCGGCTGCGCCACGGCGCGGTCTTCTAGCGCCGCCACCCGCTCCCCGAGCTCCTTGAGGCGCAGCTGCTGCGCCTCATACGCCACGCGGAGCGCGTCCCGCTCGCGCTGCGCCTCATCGAGCTCCGCGCGCACCCGCTCCGCGCCCGCGCCGCAGGCGGGGAGCGCGAGGGCGCACAGCAGCGCGAGGGCCTGGCGGCGCAGGGCGGCGGGGGCGGGGGGGGTCACGGGGACTCCTCGGGGCGGGGCGGCGGGGGCGGGGGGGGGCACGGGGACTCCTCGG
>VGTA01000107.1 GCA_016874875.1 Deltaproteobacteria bacterium
GGCGCAGGGAGCGCAGGCGGCGCAGGGAGCGCAGGCGGCGCAGGGAGCGCAGGCGGCGCAGGGAGCGCAGGCGGCGCAGGGAGCGCAGGCGGCGCAGGGAGCGCAGGCGGCGCAGGCGGCGCGGGCGGCGGCGGCGGAGGAGGAGGCGCGCGCGCGCTGCGAGGCGGAGCGCCGCCGCGCGGCGCGGGTGGGCGGGTGGCTCACGTGGGCGGAGGTGGCGCGCTGCGCCCTCGCGTGGGCGCGCCTCTCGCCGGGCTGGGAGGGGTGGCGCGCCGCCGATGAGGCGCTCGCCGCCTCCCTCGCCGCCCTCCCCCCGGCGGCGCCGCCCCGCCCGCGCCCGGGTCCCTGGGCGCTCAAGGCGCGCCTAGACCTGCTCTTGCACCGCAGCGCGGGGGTGGCGGCGGCGCTGGCGGCGGCGCGGGGGGCGGCGCTGCTCGGGCCGGCGCAGCGCGCGGAGCTCGACGCGCTCGACGTGGAGCTCGCCCGCCTCACCGCGCCCGAGCGCCTCTGCGCCACGCTCCTCTCCGCCGCCGCCCCCGCCGCGCTCGACGACGGGCTGCGAATCCGGCGCGCGGAGTGCCTGCGCGCGCGCCCGGGGGGGGCGGCGGAGGCGCTGGCGCTGCTCCGGGGCGGCGCGGCGGGGGCGGGCGCCCTCTCGCGCGCCTGGCGGCTGCACGTGGAGGGGGCGTGGCGCGCGGAGGAGGGCGCGCACGAGGAGGCGGGGGCGCTCCTAGACGCCGCCGCCGCCCTCGCGCCCGGGTGGTGGGAGGTGGCGCGCGCCCGCGTGGACCTGCTCGCGCGCGAGGGTGACCACGCGGCGGCGCTCGACGCCGCGCGCGCCCTCGCGGCGCGCGGGGGGCGCGGCGACCACTGGGAGCTCGCCGCGCGCCTCGCCGCGCGCCTCGGGCGCGCCGAGGAGGCGGAGGCGCTCGCCGCGCGCGCCGTGGAGGCGCACGTGGCGCTGTGGGCGTGGGCCTCCGAGGTGGCCTTTGACCACGGGGCGCCCCTGCTGGCGGCGCGCGACCCCGCGCGCCTGCTCGCGTGGACGGAGGAGGTGGCACGCCGCCGCCCCGCCCCCGCCGCCCCGCTCGCCCTCGCGCGCGCCCTCGCCCTCACGGCGCTCGGGCGCGGCGAGGAGGCGCGGGGGGCGGTGGAGGGGCTGCTCGCCGCCCCCCCCGGCGCGCCGCTCGACGCCGCGCTCCTCCACCTGCTCGCCGCCGCCCTCGCCCCCACGCCCGCCGCCGCCGCCCCGCTCCGGGCGCGCGCGGTGCTCCTCGACCCAGAGGTGCTCTGGCGCGGGCGCTGGCTCTTGCGGGCGGCGGGGCGCTAGCCCACCGCCTCGAGGGCGGCGTCCTCGACGCGCAGGCCCGCCTTGAGGGCGGCGAGGTTGGCGCGGTAGGCGCCCGCCGCCTGGCGCATCTGCACCGCCTCGCCCGCGAGGGTCGAGACGTACTCCGGGCGCCGCCCGTAGCGCGCGGGGCGGGGCTCGCCGGTGAGCTCCACGGTGTCGGGGGCGTTGGGGTCGCGCGCGAACGCGGCGCCGCTCACGCGGGCGGCGGACTCCACAAAGCGCCGCTCGGCGCGCTGGACGCCGCGGGCGCTGGTCTGTATGGCGAGGCTCATGGGGTGGCTCCTGCGCCCCTCTGCGCTCTTCGCTCTTGGGGCGGCGGTCATCACCGTAGCACGCGCGCGCCCTGCGCGAAAGCCCTCAACGCGCAGGGGCGGGGCGCTCGCGGCGGCGCGCTCAGCTGTGGCTCGCCACGTACGCCTCCACCTGCCGGCGCGCGGCGGGGGGCAGCGACACGAAGCTGAGGCCGGCGCCCACGGGGGCGCCGGGCGCCGCCTCGGCGGGGGCGCGGCGCCAGCGGACGGCGGCGCGGGCGTCGAGCTCAAAGCCGCTCCGCTCTAGGGTGAGGCGCACGCGCACCACCTCGCCCACCTCGAGGGGCACCTCGGTCTCCAAGAACAGCCCGCCGTCGTTGATGTTGTGGCACAGGGCGCTGAAGCGCACCACGTCGGTCAGCACCTCCACGGGCACGTCGAGACTCACGCGCTGCGCGCGCGTGCTCAGCGCCTGCGAGGCGAGCCCGGCGCCCAGGGCGCCCACGCCCCGCCCCGGGGCGCCGAGGTCGAGGGCGAGGGGGGCGTCGCCCTCCTCCTCGAGCGCGCTCCAGGCCGCCTCGACCGCCGGGCTCGCCGCGCGCGCGCTCGCCACCGCCCGCGCCGCCCGCCCCTCCTCCCCGCCGGCACCCCCGCCCGGCGTGGGCGTGGGCTCGAGGGTGGGGTCCCCGTCCAGCGAGGCCTCTAGCCGCCGCGCGCCGCTCAGGTCCGCGCGCGGGGCGGGCAGCGGGGAGGGGGCGGCGAAGGGCAGCGGCGTCTGCGCCAGCGCGCTCGGCACGCTCAGCCCCAAGACCTCGCCGCTCGTCATGGGGAAATCCCACGCCTCGTCGCCGCGGAGGGCGGGGGCGAGGGCGGCGGCGAGGTGCGGGGGCGGGGTGACGTCGGGGGTGGGCGCCCACGGCAGCGGCGTCTCGCCCTGCCCCTCGACCAGCGCCGCCAGCGAGTCCTCCGAGGGCAGCGGCGGCGGCGTGTCCTCATCGAGCGCGCCCTGCGGCTGCGTGGCGGGCGCGCGGGACTCCGTGGGGGGCGTGATCCCCTGCCCGGCGTACTCGTGGACGGGGGTCTCGTCGATGGCGAAGACGGCGGGGAGCGGGGTGTGCGGCGCGAAGGAGAGGGGCTCCTCCGCCGACGCGGCGGCGGGGGGCAGGGCGCGCGCGGAGGCGGCGGGGGGGGCGCTCAGGGGGGCGCGCAGGTGGGCGCGCAGGTGAGCGCTGAGCGCCGCGCGGCAGGCGGCCACGCCCTCGGCGAGCGCCACCGCCACCGCGCGCGCCTCGTCGGAGAGCGGCGCCGCCCCCGGCGCCGCGAGGAGGGCGCGCTCCTCGGCGATCGCGGCGCGCTCTAGCGCGTGGAGGCGCTCCACGGCGGCGCGCTCGTCGCCGGCGCGCGGGTCCTCGGCGCGCCCCTCCCCTGCGCGCTCTCTAGTTCCCTCTATGTGCTGTGCGGGCATGTGGGCTCCTCTGGCCGCCTCGCCGCGCGCGTCGCGGGCGGGGGCGCGAGGGGCTTATAGCTCAAACTCAGGGCGTGGTGGTAGCGAATAGCTCAAGCGCCTGCGCGGGGGGCTCCACCTGGTTGTCGTAGAGGTAGTGCGACACCCACAGCCCGTCGCCCACCCGCGCCCCGCGCGCGTAAAACCCGCTCGCGCGCCCCGCGCCGTCGCCCGAGGAGGGGGAGCGGAGCGCGGCACGGAGCCAGGAGCCCGACGCGTCACGGCGGGCGAGGAGCAGCTCGTGGGATGTGGCGTCTTGATAGAGGATGAGCGGGCGCCCGCGGGTGTCAAAGTGGACGCCGCAGTCGTCGCCCACCACGTGCAGCGCGCGCGCCCGCCCGCCCACGTCGAGGCGCAGGCCGTCGTCCACCAGCTCGTCGCGGTCGAGGTCAGGCGACAGGTAGCGGAGCGCGTCGAGCCCGCCGTCCTGATAGCAGAGGTGGAGGGCGCCGGCGGGGTCGAGGGCGACCTCCACGCTCGCGCCGAGGTCGCCGCGGCGGGTGGGGTGCGCCCAGCCGGCGAGCGCCTCGGCGGCGCCCAGGGTGCCCGCTGGGCCGCGCGCCGCCCACAGGCTACCCCCCGCGCGGTCGTACCACGCCGCCGCCGCCTCCCCGGCGCCGCTGATGGCCAGCGAGCAGAAGAGGCCCGTCCCCTCCTGGTAGTCGAGCCCCGCCGCCGCCGGGTCATAGCTGACCGCCTGCAGGGCGCGGGGGGCGCCCCAGTCGGCGGCGGCGGGCACGGTGGCGCGCGCGACGAGGTAGCGCACCTCCGTCTGGCCCGGCGCCGGCTCGGCGCGGTAGAGCACCGCGGGCGCGCCCTCGGGGGTGAGCGCGAGCGACGCCCACCAGCCCGCCGGCGTCTCGGCGTCGAGGGTGTAGGTGCGCCAGGGCGCCCCCGGCGCGTCGGACTCCAAGACGGCGTACTTGAGGCGCTTGTGGGTGACGTCGAAATAGGCCACGTGCACCGCGCCGCGGGCGCTCACCGCGATGCTGGTGTGCTGCCCCACGTCATCCCCCGCCCCGTCCACGCCCCCGCGCGGGCCGCGCGGCGACGCCACCACCGGCGCGCCCGCGGGGAGGCCGTCCACCCACGCCCACTCAAAGGGCTCGCCGGGGGCGGCGCGCCCCACCACGAGGTCCCCGTAGGTCTCAGCGTAGGCGCTCACCCACGCGGCGCCCTCGTGGACCGCGAGGTCGCTAAAGCGCCCGATGAGCCCCTCGGGCAGCGGCGTCGACTCCACGCAGCCGCACTCCTCGCCCACCAGCGCGCAGGCGTCCTGGCTGAGCGCGCCGGGGGTCACCGCCGCCAGCTCAAAGCCCGGCGGGCAGGCGGCGTACTCCCCCTGAGAGCAGGGGGCGGGGGTGGGCTGGCAGGAGCCCGTCCCAAAGCAGCAGAACGCCCCTGCGCCGCAGCCCCCCGGGCAGAGGGGCGCCTCGGGGCACTCGCACACCCCCGCCGCGCCGCACGACGCCGCCCCGCCCTCGCACGAGAGGGCGGCGCACTGCGCGGCGTCCTCAGCGCAGGTCACCGCCCGACACTCGCCGTCTAGGCAGCGCTGGTGCGCGCCGCAGGAGGCCTCGTCGCAGGCGGGCGCGGGCGGGTCCTTGCGGGGGCGGCGGCTCGTGTCGTCGCAGGCGAGGGCGAGGGCGGCCAGCGAGAGGGCGGCCAGCGAGAGGGCGGCGCGCGAGAGAGCGCGGCGGCGCGCGAGGGGCGCCCGGAGAGCGAGCAGGAGCGCCGCCGCGAGCAGCCACAGCGGCGAGCGGGCGGCGCCGGCGCCGGCGCCGGGGCGGGCGGCGCAGGCGCACCCCGCCCCCGCCGCCGCCTCCGCCGCCGGGTCCGCGCGCCCGATGAGGGGCTGCGGGCGCGCCTCTAGGCGCACCGCCACGCGCGCGGGCGTCGGGTCGAGGCTGAGGGCGTCGCCCTCGGCGCGCGCGCGCACCTCGATGACGTGGTCGCCGGGAATCAAGAGCGCCGGGTCGCGCACCACCAGCCGCGCCGCCGTCGTGTAGGGGCGCCACGGCCCCCCGTCCACGCGCCACGAGAACTCAGGCGCCCCCGCGAGGGCGCCCGCCGCCACGCCTAGGTCGAGCGTGACCGCCGGCTGCGCCGCCGCGCCCCGCGCGAGCCCCTCGGGGCCGAGGAACTCCTCCGTGGCGGGGTCGTGGACGGCGTGGACCGCCGCGCGCGTAAAGGCGCCGCGCCCCGCGCGCCACCGCGTCACCGCCGCCTCGCGCGCGCTCGCCTGCGCCGCTCGCGCCGCCGACTTGTTGCCGCCCGCCCCGCCCGCCCCGCCTGCCCCGCCTGCCCCGCCCTGCTCCTCCGCCACGAGGTCAGCGAACAGCGTGATGAACGCCTCCTCCCCCTCCGTGAGTCCACGGAGGCTGCCCTCCTGCGGCGCGAGGGCGAGGCCCATCACGCTCGGGAGCGCGAACCCGTCGGAGGCGCTCGCCAGCGCCGTGTTGAGGAGGGGGCCGATGAGCGTGGGGAGGAGCGTGGCGATCCGCGAGGCGTCGTCGAGCAGGAGCTCGTCGTTGAGCACCTCCACGTCGGTGAGGGCGGCGTTGAGGTCCCCGAGGAGGGGGACGAGCGCCCCCTCCGGCGAGAACGACAGCCCCACGGGCAGCACGAGGTGCGCCTTGAGGCTAAAGAGGCGCGTCCAGCGCGAGTCCATAAAGGCGTGGAAATCGATCCACAGGTCGGGCCAGTCCACGGTGACGAGCGGGTCCTCGAGGGGGCGGACGCCGCTGGCGTTGGGCGGGCCGAGGCGGTTGGCGCCGATGAGGGCGGCGGGCGGCGCCTGCGGCGAGAGGGTGACGGCGAGGGGCGCGTCGCCGCGCGTGAGCTGCCCGAGCTTGGGCAGCAGGAGCTGGAAGGTGCGGCTGTTGAGCTGCGAGACGGCCTCCGTGGTGACGCTCAGGCAGGCGGCGCCGCTCTGGTGCAGCGCCCACATGGCGTGATCGAGAATCGTCTGGCTGACGCCGAGGCCCACGTCGTACTCGGCGCCCTCCGGCGTGAGGCCGCCGCGCAGCGCGCTGAGGCGCGGCGGCTCGCGGACGGGGGGCTGCTCGGCGGGGGGGGCGCAGCGGTGCCCCTCGGCGTTGACGCCGGTGATGACCCCCAGGGAGAGCCCCTCCTCCTCCACCTCGGCGTAGCTCCCCGGGTTGACGAAGTAGCCGAGGGTGGCGCTCGCCCCCGGGGACACCGAAGCCAGCAGGGCGCCGAGGTCCTGCTGCCCCTCCACGCCGAGCGGGCGCGGCACGCACGAGAGGTCGGGCTTGAGGCACGAGCCGAGCACGCACGAGCCCCCCTGCGCGAGGCAGGCGTTGTCGGCGTCCTCGGCGCAGGGGAGGCAGATGAAGCTGTTGACGGCGCCCTGGAGCGCCACGAGGAGCACGTTGTCGATCACGCCCTCCAGGAGCCCAAAGATGAGGTCGCGGAGGACGGGGAGGTTGAACACCACGTCGAGTCCGGTGCACAGGGCGCTGAGCGCGCCGTTGTTGCCCTCGAGGCGAATCGTGAGGTTGGAGAGCGCGTAGTCGGTGCCCGCCACCTGCGCGCTGAGGTTGCGTGAGGGGGCGGGGGTGTTGAGGGCCACGTCGAGGTCCACGGGGAAGCCCGGGGCGGTGATGGCGATGTCGCAGTCCACGATGGGGGCGGCGCCCACGTCGAAGCGCAGGTTGAGGTCGGAGAGGGTGACGCGCGCGCGCACCACGTTGGGCTCGAGCGCCTGCAGCTCCACGCCCCCCACGGCCACCGACACGTCGCAGCCCGTGTCGCCGCTGGCGCACTGCTGCTGGTCACAGTAGCGCCACCGAATCCCGATGGTCTCGCCGGAGTCCCCGGGCAGGCAGGTGTTGAGCTGCTCGGGCAGCGCGTCCTCGATGAGGGGCGTCACCTGCGCGCCGAGGACGGAGAAGCCCGGCTCGGTGACGCGGAGCTGCACGGCGCTCTGCACCTTGTCTTTGTCGGGGAAGCGGTAGTCAGAGCCGCCGCTGCACCCGTTGGTCTGGCCGCACGCGCTGAGGCAGAGCGCGAGCCCGAGCAGGTGCGCGCGCCGCCAGGCGGGCGGGGCGGGAGGGGGGGGGGGGGGGGGGAGTGCGCACGTGAATCTCTCCGTGGAGGCTAGGGCCGAGGGGCACAGGGGAAGTTGCCTTAACCGCTCGACGACGCGCAACCCCAACGCTCAGCGAGGTATCACTCAACGACGCCCCGGCGCCGCGCCCCCCTCCGCCTCCCCCCCACTCCCGCGACCACAGCGCGACCAGGAGCCACCTTGAGCCAAGCGCGCTACCGCATACAGATCGTCGCCCAGCGCACCCAGACCCCCGCCGCGACGCTGAGGGCCTGGGAGCGGCGCTATGGGGTCCCGCGGCCCGACAGGGCTAACTCCGACTACCGCCTCTACACCGAGCGCGATATCGACGAGATCAACGCCCTCAAGGGGCTCTGCGAGCGGGGTCTGTCGCCCTCGGAGGCCGCCGCCCTCATCGTGAGCCGGCGCCAGCTGAGCGGCGAGGCGCAGGGGGGCGAGCAGGGGGGCGAACAGGAGGGCGCGCAGGGGGGCGCGCAGGGGGGCGCGCAGGAGGGCGCGCAGGGCGACGGAGAGCGCCCGCTGGCGTACACAGGCGCCCCCAGCGCCCCCAGCGCCCCCGCGCCCGCCCTCGCCGCCGCGCCCCCCGCGCGCCTGACCGCCGCCGAGCGCTTTGAGCCACTCCACGAGCGAATCCTCCACGCCATCCGCTCCTTTGACGTCACCGCCCTAGAGCAGCACACGCGCCACGCGCTGCTCCACGGCTCCGCGCAGGAGGTCTTTGACGAGGTGTTCGCCCCCGCCCTCCGCGCGGTGGGCGAGGAGTGGCACAGCGGCGCGCTATCGATCGCGCAGGAGCACCTCGCCACGGAGGTGCTCGGCAACGCCACGCGCGACCTGCTGCGCGCGGTGCAGCCGCCTGAGGGGGCGCCCTGCGCGCTCCTCGCGTGCGTCCAAGACGAGCAGCACGCGCTCCCGCTCTACGGCTCCGCGTTCCACTTTGTGGGGCTCGGCTACCGCGCGATCCTGCTCGGGGTCAACACCCCCCCCGAGGCGCTCATCGCGCCTGTGCGCGCCCTCGCGCCCGCCGTAGTGGGCCTCTCCGTGACTCAGCACAACGACGCCCTCCACGCGCTCATGCCCCGCTACGCGCTCGCCTGCGGCGACACCCCGTGGCTCGTGGGGGGCGCGGCGGCGGCGCGGGTGGCGGGGGCGGTGGCGGCGGCGGGGGGGCGCGTGGTGGTGCCCTCGTCGCTGGGGGTGCGCGCGGCGCTCCTTGAGGCGCTCGGGCGCGATTCGTCTCGCGGG
>VGTA01000108.1 GCA_016874875.1 Deltaproteobacteria bacterium
GCCTTTTGGCAGAAGACAGAACGCTCATCATCGATCGCGACCAGGGCGCCGAGGAGAGCGCGCCGGCAAATGAGATGAATCAAAAGCAGCGCGTGCTCCTGGCGGGGCTCTACATCCTCGTGACCTTCACCCTGCTCATTATAACCCTCTTGCCGCGCCAGAGGGTTTACTTCGAGCAGCGCGACCTCGGCGTGGACTGCGGCGCGCAGCGTGACGCGCGCGCCCACGCCCTGTGCGACACCCCCAAACTCCTCATAGACTACAAGTGGCTCTACATCGACCTCGACCGCCTCCTCGCCCGCCTGCCGCCCGACCTCCGCGCCGACATCGAGCAGAGCCAGCAGGAGTGGGAGCGGTTCTGGCCCGAGGCGTGCGCGCCCGCGTCGCCCAAGTGCGTCCAGGAGCAGCTCAAAGAGCGGCACGCCCTCTTGAGGGGGCAGGTGAGGGAGGCCGAGCGCCTGGAGGTGTTCACCGTGGTCTCCTACGAGCGCCGCCCGAGCGAAGATGAGCAGAGCGGCTTCACGGAGCACGTGATTTACTCTGAGCAGGTGGTGCCCATGGAGGGCTGCGCGCTGTCGAGCGAGACGCTGGTGTTCCTGAACGCCGCGCTTAAGCCCAGCAGGGCGGAGCGCGCGTCGGTCAAGTCGTGGCGGAACAGCAGGTACCTGCGCCGCACCCTCATCGACGACACGAGCGAGGTGTGGGGCATCTCGGTTCAGTCGCGCGAGCGCTGCGACAACTGCAGGAGCTATGGCCGCGAGTGGAGCACCTCACGCCACTGGTATTGGCGCGACGACCTGACGCCGCTGCGCCCGGAGGACCTCTTTGAGGGCGACCAGTGGCCGCTGCGGGTGGCGATGTTGATCGGGAGGGAGATGATCAGCATCGCGGGAGTCAGCGACTCCGACACCTACAACGCCAACGATTACCTCAAGTGGGTCCATGACCCCTCGCGCTGGCTATTTGAGCAGGACCACTTCTCGGTTCCCTCTGAAAGATTCAATGAGGACGCGCGCGTCTATCTGCGCGGGCTCGAGAAGGCGGGGGTGCGGATCAAGCGCTTCCCCCGCCGGCGCCCCCCGCCGGCGCCCCCCGCCGGCGCCCCAGCTGAGAGCCCCTAGCGCTCAAAGGGCCAAGAGCGCAAGACCACGCCGCGCGCCCCGCCCACCTCCGCGCCGAACGCGCGCGCGCCCTCCTCGAGGGCGATGAGGCGGATGCCGGCGCGCTCATACACCCGCGCGAGCGCCTCCGACACCATGCCCGCCCCGCCCCACGGCCCCCACTGGATAGAGCGGGCGCGCCCGCCGAGCTGCTCGGCGAGGGCGTCGAGGGCGGCGTTGGCGGCGGCGTAGTCGGTCTGGCCGGCGTTGCCGACGGCGGCGGAGACGCTCGAGAAGAGCACCCAGGCGCGCGCGTCGGGGGCGGCGCGCAGGAGGGCGCGCGCGCCGTCGATCTTGACGGCGCACACGCGGCGGAAGCCGCTGAGGGTCTTGTCGCGCAGGCGCTTGTCGTCGATGACGCCGGCGCCGTGGAGCACCAGCGTCACCCGCTCCCCGGGGGCGAGGGCGGCGGCGACGGCGGCGGGGAGCGCGTCGGGGTCGGCGGCGTCCACGGGCAGGTAGCGCGGGCGGACGCCGAGGGCGCGCAGGGCGGCGAGCTGCGCGAGCACCTCGCGGCGCGCGGCGAGGCGCGCGGTGAGGCGCGTGACCTCCTTGAGGGGGAGCGCGAGCGAGGCGAGGCGCTCGGCGACGAGCGCCTTGAGGCGCCGCTCGCCGAGGTCGGCGGGGAGGTCGGCGAGGAGGGCGAGGCGGTCGCGGTCGGGCTCGTCGGGCGCCTCGGGGTCGGGCGTGCGCCCGCAGAGCAGCGCGCGCCGCCCGCGCAGGGGGAGGGCGCGGGCGCAGAGGGCGGTGATGCCGCGCGCGCCGCCCGTGATGAGCGCCACGCCCGCGCCCGCCGCGCCCGCCGCGCCCTCCGCGCCCTCCGCGCCCGCCGCGCCCTCCGCGCCCTCCGCGCCCTCCGCGCCCGCCGCCCTCAAGAGTCGCGCGGGGTCGAGGGTGGGGTCGGGCGCCGGGGCGGGGCGCGGCTCGTACCGCTCCACGCGCCGCCCCGCCGCGCCGAGCGACACCACCGCCGGCGGCGCGGGGGGGGCGGCGGCGAGGTCGGCGAGCTCGAGGGCGAGCGCCTCCTCGCGCGCCGCGCGCTCCCCCTCCACCCACGCCAGGCGCAGGCGCGCCTCGGGGCGCTCGCGCCACGCCGACTTCACCAGCCCGCTCAGCCCCCCCAGGGCGAGCGCCTCCTCCGGCGACGAGGGCGCCGCGGCGGCGAGCAGGACGGGGGGGGGCGGCCCCTCGCGCGAGAGGAGCGCGCGCAGGGCGAGGAAGGCGAGCTCGAGCGCGTCGCGCGGGCGCTCCGCGTCGCCGCCCGCCGCGCCCGGCGCCCAGGGCGCCGCCGTGGCCCAGAGCGCGGCGGGGGCGTCGCCGGGGTCCGCCGCCCACAACAGGAGCGCGTCGGCGGCGTCGGCGGTGAGGGGGCGCCAGGGGAGGGGCGCGGCGGGGGCGGCGGGGGCGGGCGTGAGGGGAGAGGGCGCCCAGCGCCGCGCGCGGCGAGGCAGCCCCTCCCCTTCAGCTTTTGGGGAGCCGCCCCCGAGGCGCTGCTGCAGCCAAGTGGTCATCTCGCGCAGCGTCTTCATCACCGCCAGCTCCTCCACCAGCTCGTCGCCCCCCGCGCCCGCCTGCAGCCCAAGCCGCTCCGCGAGCGCCCCGAGCACCTCGATGCGCTTGATCGAGTCCACGCTCAGGTCCGCCTCGAGGTCGAGGTCGAGGCCGAGCATGTCGGCGGGGTACCCCGTGCGCTCGCTGACGAGCTCCACGAGCAGCGCCCCCACGTCCACCGCGGCGGCGGCAGGGGCGGGCGCGGCGGGCGCGGCGGGCGCGGCGGGCGCGGCGGGCGCGGCGGGCGCGGCGGGCGCGGCGGGCGCGGCGGGCGCGGCGGGCGCGGCGGGCGCGGCGGGCGCGGCGGGCGCGACGGGCGCGCTGAGGGCGCCCCACCACGCCCCGGCGTCCGAAGAGAGCGACGGCGCGGGGGGGGCGGGCGTGGGGGTGACGTCGAGCGTGGGCGAGGGGGTGAAGGTGGGCGTGAAGGTGGGCGCGGGGCGCGGCGCCGCGCTCGCCCCGGCCCCGGCCCCGGCCCCAGCGTCTAGAATCGCGAGCAAGACTCGCTGCTGCGCCTCCGCGAGCGCGCGCATGTTATCGAAATAGGCGCTGAGGGCGACGCTCACTGCGTCGCGCGCCTCAGGGCGCGGGGGCGGCAGGCTCATGGGGGACTCCGGTGAGCTGAGGAGGAGGGGGAGCGCGGCGGGCGGCGTGAGGGACTGGACAGCAGGGAGCGCGGCAGAGAGCGCGGCGGCGGGCGCGGCGGGCGCTGCGAGCGCGGCGGGCGCTGCGAGCGTGGCGGGCGCGGCGGCGGGCGCGGCGGCGGGCGCGGCGGGCGCGGCGGGGGGGGGCGCCTCGCCCCAGCCGAGAGGGGCGGGGGGCAGGCGGAGCGCCCCGCGCGGGAGCGCCCCGCGCGCGGGCCAGGCGCGCTGCCCGTCCACCCACCACAGCAGGCGCGCGGGGTGGGGCGCGCTCAGCTCCTCGAGCGTCAGGGCGCGGGCGCGCCCCTCAAAGAGCGCGCCCCAGCGCACGCCCACGCCGAGGGCGCTGAGCTGCGCGAGGGCGCCGAGCAGCTCCGCGACGTCGCCGCCCTCCGGGGCGCAGGGCACCGCCGCGTGGGGGCGCTCCCCGAGAATCTCGCCCACGAGCCCGCTGAGGATCCGCCCCGGGCCGCACTCCACGAACACCCGCGCCCCCGCCGCGTACATCGCCTCCACCTGCTCCACAAAGCGCACTGGCGCGCCGATGTGCGAGGCGAGGCGGGCGGCGAGCCCGCGCTCGTCGTCGGCGCCCACGGGGTAGGGGGCGGCGAGCTCGTTGGACCACACGCGCGGCGCCTCGGCGCGGAGGGGGCTGAGGGGCTCGCCCTCGAGGGCGGCGCCAAAGGCCTCGCCGCCGCGCGCCACCACGGGGCTGTGGAAGGCGCACGCCACGGGCAGCTCGCGCCCGCGCAGCTTGCGCCCCTTGAGCGCCTCCACCGCCGCCTCCACCGCCGCGCTCGGCCCCGAGATCACCGTCTGCGCGGGGGCGTTGAGGTTGGCGACCACCACGCCGCCCACCGGCTCCCCGGCGGCGAGGGCGGCGGCGAGGGCGGCGCGCACCGCCCCCGCGTCCCCCTTGACCGCCGCCATCTTGCCGGGGTCGCCCCCCCCCGCCGCCTCGAGGATGCAGCGCCCGCGCGCCGCGCTCACGGGCGCGAGGCGCTCGCGCGGGAGCGCCCCCGCCACGCAGAGCGCCACGAGCTCGCCGTAGCTGTGCCCGGCGAGGTGCGCCACGCCCCCCGCCACCCCCACCCGCTCTAGGAGCTCCCACATGCCCACGTCGCAGAGCCCGAGCGCGGGCTGCGCGGCGCGCGTGTCGGTGAGCGCCGCCTGCTGCGCGCGCTTGTCGTTGAGGCTGAAGGGGGGCGGCGGGCAGATCAGGCGCGCCCACTCAGCCCCCTCCTCCCAGCGGTCGAGCACCTCGGGGAACACAAGCGCGAGGTCGCTCATCATGCCGAGGCGCTGCGCCCCCTGCCCCGGGAACAGGGCGGCGAGGGCGCCCGCCTGCGCGCCGAGGCGCCCCTCGCCCTCCGCCCACGCCGCCCCCGCCGCGCCCCCCGCGAGAGCCCCCGCCTCCCCCGCTCCATAGGCGCGCAGCAGGCGCGCCGCCTCCGCCGCGTCGCGCGCGACCAACACGACCCCCGCTGGCGCCGCGCCCCCCTCAAGGCAGCCCGCCGCCGCCGCCCCCTCGCGCCAGAGCGCCCGCGCCCAGTCGCGCAGGGCGCTCGGCGCGCTCGCCCCGCCCCCCGCCTCGCGGGCGGCGCGGGCGTCGAGGGCGTCGGCGTAGCGGAGGGCGAGGGCGCGCGCCTGCGCCGCCGTGGCGCCGAGCGCCACAAGCGGCTCCGCGGGCCACGCCTCGCGCCCAAAGCCGCGCGGGCGCGTGGGGGGCTCGGCGCGCAGCACGGCGTGGAAGTTGGTGCCGCCGAACCCAAAGGCGCTCACCGCCCCGCGCCGCGGCGCGCCCCCCTCGCCCGGGCGCGGGAGCCACGGCAGGGGAGATGAATAGAGCGCGAAGGGGCTCGCCGCGGGGTCGTAGGCGGCGTTGGGGGTGGAGACGTGGAGGGTGGGCGTGAGGGCGCGGTGGTGCAGCGAGAGGGCCACCTTGACGAGCCCCGCCATGCCCGCCGCGCACTTAGTGTGCCCGATCTGCGACTTGATGGAGCCGAGCGCGGCGCCGCGGAGGGGCGCGCCCGCGTAGGCCTCCGTGAGCGCCTGCAGCTCCGTGCGGTCGCCCACCACGGTGCCCGTGCCGTGCGCCTCCACGAGCCCCACGGCGGCGGGGGCGACCCCCGCGTCGGCGTAGGCGCGGCGGAGGGCGCGGAGCTGCCCCTCCTTGCGCGGCGCGGTGAGCCCGAGGCACTTGCCGTCGCTCGAGGCGCCCACCCCCTCCACCACCGCGTAGATCACGTCGCCGTCGCGGCGCGCGTCGCGCAGGCGCTTGAGGACCAGCGCCGCCACCCCCTCGCCGAGCGAGATGCCGTTGGCGGACTCGTCAAACGTCTTGCAGCGCCCGTCGGGGGAGAGGGCGTGCACGCTCGAGAACATGAGGTAGTCGTTGACGCTGTTGTGGAGGTCCGCGCCGCCGCAGAGCACGAGGTCGGACTCCCCGAGGCGCAGCGACTTGACCGCTGCGTCGAGGGCGGCGAGGGAGGAGGCGCAGGCGGCGTCCACGGTGTAGTTGGCGCCGCCGAGGTCGAGGCGGTTGGCCACGCGCCCGGCGATCACGTTGGCGAGCACGCCGGCGAAACTGTCCTCGGTGAGGCGCGGGAGCGCCTCGTCGAGCGCGGGGGGGAGCGGCCCTACCCACTGCGGCAGCCCCCCGCGCAGGCTGTAGGCGTTGGCGAGGTCGGTGCCCGCCTCCGCGCCAAAGATCACGCTCGCGCGCTCGCGGTCAAAGGCGCGCCCCTCCTCCCCGGGGAGGGCGGCGTAGCCGGCGTCGCGGAGGGCGCGGGCGCAGACCTCGAGGGCGAGGAGCTGCACCGGCTCCACGGCGGTGAGCGTCTGCGGGGGGAGCCCATAGGCGAGGGGGTCGAGGGGGAGCGGCGAGAGGAAGGCGCCCCACTTGGAGGCGCTCTTCTCGCCGGCGGGGGCGGCGGGGTCGTAGTAGATGTCCTTGGACCAGCGGCGGTCGGGGACCTCGGTGACGGAGTCGCGCCCGTCGAGGATGTTGGCCCAGAGCGCCTCGCGCCCCACTGCGTCGGGGAAGAGGCAGCCGATTCCCACCACGGCGATATCGAGGCCCTCGCGGGCCCCGCGGGGCGCTGCGGACTCTGCGCTCATCTCAGCCTCTCTCTCTGCGCCGTGACGCGCCTCGCTGTGGCGCGCGAGCAGGCGCGCGCCCCCCGCCGACACCTCATCGTGGAGGGCGGCCAGGGTGGTGACCTCGGCGCGGAGGGTGGCCACCTCGCCGATCATGTACATGCCCGTGGCGCGCTGCTCCTCCACGCCCACGGCGCGCAGCGCCTCCCCCTCGCGCGCCACCCCCTTGCTCGCCACGCGCAGGCGCCCCACGTTGAGGCGCTCGAGCGCCGCCCACGCCTCGCGCCCGCGCACGCCCTCGCGCTCAAGCCGCGCGCGCTCTCGCTCAAAGCCCTCCACGAACGGCGTGGGGGCGCAGCGGGTGGCGTGCCCGGGGGCGGTGTGGAGGGCGCGGGTCTCGGCGCAGGCGAGGGCGACGCGCTGGTACTCCTCCACGATGGCGCCCGAGGTCACCGCCTCGCGCGTAAAGAGGTACGCCGTCCCCATAAGCGCCCCCACGCGCGCGCCGCGGGCGGCGAGGCGGGCGGCGAGGGCGCCGGCGAGGGCGGCGGAGGGGGCGTCGTGGACGCCGCCGGCGAGCAGGAGACTGAGCTCCTCGGCGCGCGCCTCGCCGGTGTCGAGGAGCTCCTCGAGGGCGAGGGTCTGCGCCGACCAGAGGCTGAGGCTGGGGCTGGGCCCGAGGTGCCCGCCGCACTCAGCGCCCTCAAACACAAAGCGGCGCGCCCCCGCCTTCACGAAAGCGCGCAGGAGCGCCGGGGAGGGGGCGTGGAGGTAGGTGGCGACGCCGATGTCCTCGAGCGCGCGCACCTGAGAGGGGCGCCCCCCCGCCACGAGCGCCGCGTGGGGGGCGTAGCGGGCGATGAGGGCGAGGTGCGCCTCGCGCAGCTCCGGGGGGGCGAACCCGAGCACGCCCACGCCCCACGGGCGCTCGCCGAGGGCGTCGCGCGTGTCGCGCAGCAGCGCCTCCGCCCGCTCCGACGACAGCAGCGAGAGCGCCACGAACGGCAGCGCCCCCGCCTCCGCCACCGCGAGGGCGAACGCGGCGGTGTCGCTCACGCGCGTCATGGGCCCCTGCGCGAGCGGGTAGCGCAGCCCGTGCGCCCGCCCCCACTCGCCGCCCTCGCGGAGGGGGGAGGGGGCGGCGTCGAGGGCGGCGCGGTGGGCGGCGAGGTCGGCGGCGAAGGCGGCGAGCGCCTCAGCGGCGCGGCGGGGGGCGCCGCCCGCGTCGAGCGCCCAGCGCGACGCCCAGGGGTGGTCGCCGCTCAGGGGGACGGCGCGCGCGGGGTCGCCCGCGGGGGCGGGGAGGCGCGGGTGGCTGAGGGCGCCAAAACGCCCCTCGGCGGCGCGCTTGGAGGGGTCGAGGGTGCCCCAGAGGGCGCGGAGGGGGGCGGGGAGGTCGGACTCCGCGCAGAGCGCCCAGTGCTCATCGAGGACCACGGCGTCGGCGCCCACGGCGAGGGCGGCGGCGGCGGAGGCGGGACTCACGCCCCCGCGCAGCCACACGGCGCGAGCGGCGCGGGGCGCGCGCGCCCGCTCGCGGAGGGCGCGCTGGAGCAGGAGGTACCCCCCCGCCTCCGCCCGCCACCCCGCCGCCTCCGCCCCCGCCACCACCACGGCGGCGAGGGCGGGGGAGGGGTGCAGGAGCGCGGCGCTGAGCGCGGCGGCGCTGAGCGGCTCCACCGCCACGGGCACGCCGAGGGCGAGGTAGGGGGCGAGGAGGGCGCCTAGGGCGCCCGCGTCGGCGCCCGCGTCGGCGCCCGCGTCGGAGGCGACCGTGAGGTACAGCCAGCCGAGGGGGCCGCCGGCGGGGGCGAGGTGGGGGGCGAGGAGCGCCGGCGTCCACGCGGGGCCGGCGGCGGGGCGCGCGAGGGCGCCGAGGTGGACGCGGGCGCCGAGCCCGTGGAGGGGGGGGGCGTCGCGCAGGTCCTCGCGCAGGTCCTCGCGCAGGGCGCGCAGAGCGGCGGCGGGGGTGGGGCCGCC
>VGTA01000109.1 GCA_016874875.1 Deltaproteobacteria bacterium
TTGGGGCGCGCCGCGCAAGTCTCTCCGCTCAAGTCTCTCTGCTCTGGTCTCTCTGCTCAGGTCTCTCTGCTCAGATCTCTCTGCTCAGGTCTCTCCGCTCAGGTCTCTCCGCTCAGGTCTCTCCGCTCAGGTCTCTCCGCTCAGGTCTCTCCGCTCAGGTCTCTCCGCCACCGCCCGCTCAGGAAGTACTCCTGGTTGCCCTTGGCCCCCTTCACGCCGCAGGGCTCGAGCGCCTCCACCGCCACGCCGAGGGCGGCGAGGTGGGCGGCGACGAGGTCGCAGGCGGCGCGCTGGGCGGCGGGGTCGAGCACCACGCCGCCCTCCCCCGCCGCGCTGAGCTCCTCGGCGCTGAGCTCGAACTGCGGCTTCACGAGCAGCAGCAGGCGCGCCCCCCCGCGCAGGAAGGGCAGGGCGGGCTCGATGAGGCGGCGCAGGGAGTTGAAGGAGACGTCCGCCACGCACAGGTCCACGGGCTCGGGGATGTGCGCCGCGGTGAGGTCGCGGGCGTGGAGTCCCTCGAGCACGACGGCGCGCGGGTCGCGCAGGAGGCGCTCGTGGGCGAGGCCGCGCCCCACGTCCACCCCGTAGACGCGCCGCGCCCCGCGCTGCAGGAGGCAGTCGGTGAAGCCGCCGGTGCTGAGCCCGAGGTCGAGGCAGGTGAGCCCGGCGGGGCTGAGGGCGAAGCGGTCGAGCGCCCACTCCATCTTGAGCCCGCCGCGCCCCACGTAGCCGTGGCCGCGCCGGGGGCGGTGGCGGAGGGGCGCGTCGGCGGGCAGGCGCTCGCCGGGCTTGTCGAGTCGCCGCTCGCCCACCACCAGCTCGCCCGCCATGATGAGCGCGCGCGCCTTGGGCAGGTCGGGGGCGAACCCGCGCGCCACGAGGAGCTCGTCGGCGCGCGGCTTGCGCGGGGCGTTCACGGGCTCGGCGCTCACGGGCTCGGCGCTCACGGGCTCGGCGCTTTTAGGGGCGCGGGGGGCTCAGACGGGGTCGTTCTCGAGCTCGGGCTGGTCCTCGCCCTCGTGGATGTCGCTCTGGTCGTCATCGCGGTCGCGGCGGCCGCGGCTCGAGCGGCGGTCGCGGGTCTCGGTGACGAAGATCTCGAGCATGCCGTCGCGGAAGGTCATGCTGACCATCGCGTCGGTGCTGTCCACCTTGACCTCGCCGCCCACGGTGCGGCTGAGCGCCTTGGCCTGCTCGACGGCCTGCGCGCGGGGGAGGGTGGCGATGAGCTCGTCGCCGTTGATCACGTTGAAAAGGATATCGTCGGACATGGGTGCCTCCTTAAAGCGTGGCGTACTGTGGGCGAGGCGGGGGGCGGTTGTCAAGGCTTAAAGCGCGCCCCTTGCGTGATGGGCGGGGGGGCGGTCGCCGCTGCAGATGGCGCTTGAAGTGGATCGCGGGAGAGCATAGAGCAGAGAGCTCACACGCACGCGCTCGGGCGCTCTACCTCGCCCCCGACTCTGTATGACCCCGCGCCCCCGAGCGGCGCGCCGAGGGAGGCCCCCCATGAGCGACCCCCCCCCCGCCCCCGCGGGCGCCCGGAGCATGACAGGATTTGGGCGCGCCGAGCTCGCCGTCGCCGGGGCGCGGTACGCGCTAGAGGCGCGCGCCCTCAACAGCAAGGGGCTCGACCTGCGCTGCAGCCTCCCCGCGGAGTGGCCCCCCCTCGAGCACGTGGCGCGCGAGGTGGTGCAGGCGCGCCTCGCGCGCGGCAAGGTGGAGGTGCGCGTGACGCTCTTGGCGGGGGCGGCGGGGGGCGGCGGGGGCGCGCTGGGGGGCGCGGGCGACGTCGCTGTGGACCTCGCGCTCGCCCGTGAGCTGTTCGCGGCGCACGAGGCGCTCGTCGATCTCACCGCGCGCCTAAGCGCTGAGGCGGGGGGGCGCGCCGCGCCGCAGGCGCCCCTCACCGCGCGTGACCTCCTCGCGCTGCCCGGCGTGCTCACGCGCGCCGCGGAGCCCGCTGCGCGCGCGCCCCTCGCGCGCGAGGAGGCGGAGGGGCCCTTCCGCGAGGCCCTCGCCGCCGCCTGCGGCGAGGCGCGGCGCATGCGCGAGGAGGAGGGGCGGGCGCTCTGCGCGGCGCTCGGCGCGCACCTCGACGAGCTCGAGCGCCTCACGGGGCTGCTCGAGGCGCGCGCCCCCGCCCTCGCCGCGGAGCGCGCGGCGCGCCTGCGTGAGCGCCTCGCGGAGCTGCTCGCGGCGCACGCGGCGGCCGCGGGCGCCGCCCCCCTCGACCCGCACGAGCCCCGCCTGCTCACGGAGCTGGCGCTCATGGCGGAGCGCGCCGACATCCACGAGGAGCTCACGCGCCTCCGCGCTCACGTGGCGCACCTGCGCGCCCTGCTCGCGAGCGGCGCGCCGGAGGGGGTGGGGCGCCGCTGTGATTTCCTGTGCCAGGAGCTGCTCCGCGAGGCCAACACCGCCACCTCTAAGGTGAGCGACCTCGAGGTCACGCGCCTCGCGGTGGACCTCAAGGCGGAGATCGAGCGCCTGCGGGAGCAGGTGCAGAACGTGGAGTAGGGCGAGGGCGCCGCGCGGGCGTCGCGCGGGCGTCTCGCGGGCGTCGCGCGGGCTTCGCGCGGGCGTCGCGCTGCGCCCGCCGCCGCGCGGCTTGTGTTTGCGCGCGCCCTCGCGCACTCTCTGCGGCGCCCTCGCCCCCTCTCCTCTTCCCCTCCCCTCCCCCTCAAACCCCGGAGTCCTCAGCCATGGCGTTGTTGATCTTGGCGGCCTGCAGCGGAACAGGCAAATCCACCCTCGTGAAGGGGCTGCTCGCCCGCCACCCGCGCCTGCGCCTCTCGGTGAGCCACACCACGCGCGCCCCGCGCCCCGGGGAGGAGGACGGGGTGGCGTACCACTTCGTGACCCGCGACGCCTTTGAGGCGCTCGACGCCGAGGGCGCCTTTGTGGAGCGCGCCGAGTACGCCGGCAACCTCTACGGCACCTCCCACGCGGAGGTGGCGCGCGCTGAGCGCGATGGGCGCGACCTGCTCTTTGAGGTGGAGGTGGTGGGCGCCGCCGCCCTCAAGGCCTCCTACCCGCACGCCCTCTCCTGCTTCCTCCTGCCCCCCGACTGGGCCACGGTGGAGGCGCGCCTCCGCGGGCGCGGCACGGAGGGGGAGGAGTCCATCGCGCGCCGCCTCGCCGCCGGGCGCCGCGAGCTCGCGCGCGCTCACGAGTTCGACGCCGCCGTGGTCAACGACGACCTCGCCGCCGCCCTCGACGACCTCAGCGCCCTCTACCGCGCCGCGCAGCTCTCGATGCGCGCGCAGGGGGCGCTGCTCGATCGCGTGCGCGCGCAGGCGGGCGCGGGGGCAGGCGCGGAGGGCGGGCGGTGAGCGCGCGGGCCCTGGCGCTCCTCGCGCTCCTCGCGCCCCTCGCGCCCCTCGCCGGCTGCGCGCCGAGCCTCCTCGGCGCCGGGGCGCGCGCGGCGGCGGCGGAGGGGCTGGCGCGGCGCGGGGAGGCGCTGCTGGCGCCGGCGGACGCGCCGGGGGCGCCCGGGGGCGACCCGGTGGGGCTGGCGCGCGCCCTCTATGACGCCGACCCCGCCCTCGCCCATCGCCTGCGCGGCGCCCTGCGCGTGGAGGACCTGCGGGGGGCCGGCGTGCGGCGCGGGGGGCGCCCGCAGGTGGGCGACCTGCTCGTCTTTCGCCCCCTCCCCGAGACGCTTGAGGTGGCGGTGGTGATCGCCGCGCGCGGCGCGCGCCTGCGGGCGGTGGGGCTCCTGCGCGGCGCGCCGCGCGAGGTGGTGGTGGACCTCGACGCCCCCGCCGTCCGCCGCGACGGGGCGGAGGTACGCAACACCTATATCCGCAAGGCGCACCCCTCCCCCGCCGCCGGCGCCGACGCCGCCGAGTGCCCGTGCCTCGCCGGGGAGCTGCTGGTGGACGTGCGCGCGCTCTTCTGAGCTCTCGCGCGCCGCGCCCGCCCCCTCACCCCGCGCCTCCCCTCCCACCCCCTCAGCGCCCCCCCAGGAGTCCGCGCGTGCCGAGTCCCCACCTCAACGACCTCATCGCCGCGCGCCTGAGCCGCCGCCAGGCGCTCCGCCTCGGCGCCGCCGCCGCGCTCACGCCGCTGCTGCCCGCGTGGGCGCGCGAGGCGCGCGGCGCGCCGCTCGTGGCGCGCGCCGCCGCCGCCCCCCCCGACGCCCCCGACGCGCACCTCTGGCTCAAGGAGGGCTACGTCGCCACCCGCCTCATCTCGTGGGGCGACCGCCTCCGCGACGGCGCCGCGCCCCCCATGCCGCTCGAGTCGGCAGAGGCGCAGCTCGGCGCCTTTGGCTACAACAACGACTTCATCGCCTACCACCCCCTCCCCGCCCCCCCCGGCGAGCGGCGCGGGCTCCTGAGCGTCAACCACGAGTACACCTGCCCGCGCCTGATGTTCCCCGGCCTCCCCGCCCCCGCCGCCGAGGACCCCGACGCGCCCCCGCCCCTCTCCCCCGAGCGCCTGCGCGTGGAGATGGCCGCCGTGGGGCACAGCGTCCTCGAGGTCCGCCGCGACGCGCGCGGCTGGGGTGTGGCGTGGGGTAGCCCCTACGCTCGCCGCCTCAGCGCGCTCGGCCCCCTCATGCCCCTGCGCGGCCCCGTGGCGGGGCACCCGCGCGTGCGGACCGCCGCTGACCCCGAGGGGCGCGCGGCGGTGGGCACCCTCGCCAACTGCGCCGGCGGCGTCACCCCGTGGGGCACCACGCTCATCGCCGAGGAGAACTTTAACCAGCACTTCGTGGGCGACCCCGAGGCGCTCCGCGCCGGCCCCCCCGAGGCGCGCCGCGAGGTCAACAACCTGCTCCGCTCCGACATCGCCGCCGGCGCCCACGGCGCCGACTGGCACCTCGTGGACCCGCGCTTCTCCATCGCGCGCGAGCCGCGCGAGTCCAACCGCTACGGCTGGATCGTGGAGCTCGACCCGCGCGACCCCGCGCGCCCCCCCGTCAAGCGCACCGCCCTCGGGCGCTTTAAGCACGAGTGCGCCACCTGCGCGCTCACCGCCGACGGGCGCGTGGCGGTGTACTCGGGGGACGACCAGCAGGGCGAGCACGTCTACCGCTTTGTCTCCCGCCGCCCCTACGACCCCGCCGACCCCGCGTCGGGCTGGGGGCTGCTCGACGACGGCGCGCTGCAGGCGGCGCGCTTTGAGGAGGGCGGGCGCGTGGTGTGGCTCGACCTCACGTGGGGCGAGGGCCCCCTCACCCCCGCCAACGGCTTTGACGACCAGGGCGATGTGCTCATCGAGGCGCGCCGCGCCGCCACCCTCTTGGGCGCCACCCCCCTCGACCGCCCCGAGGACGTGGAGGTCTCCCCCCTCACCGGCCGCGTCTACGTGATGCTCACCCAGCACAAGGCGCGCAAGGCGCCCGCCCCCGCCAGCCCGCGCGCCCCCAACCCCCTCGGGCACATCGTGGAGCTCACCCCCGCCGGCGGCGACCACGGCGCGCGCGAGGGGCGCTGGGAGGTGCTCCTGCTCGGCGGCTCCCCCGAGGCGGGCGGGCTCCGCAACCCCGATAACGCCTCCTTTGACCCCCAGGGGCGCCTGTGGGTGACGGCGGACGCGCACTCGAGCGCCCGCCCGCCGTTCGCCAACGGCCTCTGGCGCTGCGAGGTGGACGGCGCGGCGCGCGGGTCCGCCGAGCGATTCTGCGCCGTGCCCGCCGGCGCCGAGCCCTGCGGCCCCTGCTTCACCCCAGAGGGCGACGCGCTCTTCTTGTCGGTGCAGCACCCCGGGGAGGGCTCCACCTGGGAGGACCCCGCCACCCGCTGGCCCGAGCACCGCTCCGACCGCCCGCCGCGCCCCTCGCTCATCGTGGTGGAGCGGGCGGGGGGCGGCGCGCTCTGAGGGGCGCGCGGGGCTCAGCAGGGACCTCTTAAAAATCCTTAAAGACGCGCGTCCTGATCAGCCGAATCGGCGCCCCCTCGAGACCCCCGATGGCGCTCTCCTCTTGGGGGATCCCGAACGTGTTATAGGACGTCACGCGCGGCCCCGTCGCCCCCGTGTCGAGCACAAAGAAGCCGTCGTCCATGGGCGTGAGGTCGGCGCCGTTGCCATAGAAATCCGGCGTCTCCCCCGCGTAGATGAGCGGGTCGATGGGCTCCTTGACGGGCAGCGTGCGCCCCGACACCACGGGTCGATAGAGCTGCACCCCGCCGCGCGCCCCCCCCACCGCGCCCGAGATGGCCACCTTGTCGCCGATCTGCGAGGGCACCAGCGTGATCGCCCACGCCGCCCCCACGTCCGTCTCTGGGAAATCGAGCGCGGCGGGGAAGGCGAAGAGGCGCGGGGGGCGGTCGCTGAAGACCGCGAGCACCATGGGATTCCCCATCGCGTCGGCGCCGAGGTCCTGCAGGTCGGTGAGCGTGGGCAGGCGGGCGCTCGACTGCTGCGGGGGCGTGTAGGGGCCCACGAAGCCGCCCTCCGCGTCAAACCGATAGAGCTGCCCCGACGCGCCGCTCAGCGCCACGAAGCCCCCCCCCACCGCCCAGAGGCCCTTGGGGTCCTTGAGGTTGATATTGACGGGGGTGCGGCGCACCACCTCGCCGTTGTTGGAGTAGAACAGCAGCGCCCCGCCCTCGTCGCCGGCGTCATACACAAACACGAACCCCTCGTCCGCCCCCTGCGCCACCCCGCGCGCCGTGGTCACGCCGAGCTCGCGGAGGTCGATGAAGGTGCAGAGCGGACTCACCTTAAAGCCACGCTCGTCCTGCGCGAGCGCCTCCACGCGGTCCGCGTACGCCGCCAGCACCAGCACCTTGGAGCGCGCCTCCGGGCAGCGCTCGTCGGGCGCCGTCCACTGCATGTCGGGGGGGGGGCCCGCGTCCACCTCCATGTCGGCGGCCATGTCGGGCGGGGCGGCGTCGGGCGGGGCGGGGGCGGGGTAGGCGGGGCAGCCCCACAGGCACGCGCAGGAGAGCCAGAGCGGCGCGAGGAGGGCGCGCGGGGCGCGCGGGGCGGGCTGAGTTGGGCGCGGGGGCATCACGCCACCTCCTTGGGGGACTCGCCCCCCTGCGCCGCCCTCATCACGCGGTCGAGGGGGCGCGAGATGCTCCACAGCGCCACCCCCGTCCCCACGCCGAGGGCGGTGAGAATCCAAAAGAAATCCTCGGCGCTCACCACCCGCTTCTCGTAGAGCAGCCCGATGTAGCCCGAGAGGATGTTGCCAAAGAAGCTCGACGCCAGCCACACGCCCATCATGAGCGACACGATCCGCGCCGGCGACACCCGGGTCACCAAGGAGAGCCCGATGGGCGACAGGTAGAGCTCGCCCACGGTGAGGAGCAGCGTGCACGCCACCGGCCACAGCCAGCTCCCCTGCCCGTCGCCGATGGCGCGGGCGCCGAGCACCATGATCACGAACGACACCCCGAGCAGGAGGGAGCCAAAGGCCATCTTCTGAACGCTCGTGGGCTCCTTGCCCACGGCGGCGCGGCGGCGCCACCACATGTCGAGGAAGGGGGCGAGGGCGAAGATGAAGAACGGGTTCACCGACTGATACCAGGTGGCGGGGATCTGGAACCCAAAGATCACGGGCCACACGGTCTTCTCGTCCGCCCAGGTCTGCAGCGTGTTGCCCTGCTGCTCGTAGACCGCCCAAAAGACCACGTTGAGCGCCACGAGCGCCACGAGGGCGCCCACCGCCCGCCACTCGGCGCCCGTGAGCGGGGCGCGCGCGTCGCCCGCCGCGCCCGCCGCCGGGCGCGTGGCGCGCACGTCGGGGGCGAGGGCGCCCTGCCCGAGCACATACACGAGCAACCCCAAGAGCATCCCCACGCCGGCGGCGCCGAAGCCCCAGTGCCAGCCGAGGGTGGCGGCGAGGGTGCCGCAGATGATGTTGCAGAGGAAGGCGCCGAGGTTGATGCCCATGTAGAAGATGGTGAAGGCGCCGTCGCGGCGCGGGTCGCCGGGGCGGTAGAGATTGCCCACCTGCGTGGAGATGTTGGGCTTAAAGGCGCCGTTGCCGATGATGAGCAAGAGGAGCGCCAAGAAGAACAGATCCTCGAACGCCATCACGAAATGTCCTACCGCCATGAGCGCCCCGCCGAGGATGACCGTGCGGCGCTGCCCCCAGTAGCGGTCGGCGAGGTAGCCGCCGATGATGGGCGTGGCGTACACGAGCCCCGTGTACCACCCGTAGAGCACGGAGGCGTAGGCGCCGATGGGCGTGGTGGGGTCGCTGTCGATGAGCCCGCGAATCGCCTCCCACCCCCACACCGACGACGGGTCCCCCGCCACGCGCTCCTCTCCGCCCTGTAGCGCCTGCCGCGACGCCACGAAGAGGTAGTTGACCATGTAGAGCTTGAGGAGGCCGCGCATCCCATAAAAAGAGAAGCGCTCCCACATCTCGGTGAAGAAGAGGACGGCGAGGCCGACGGGGTGCCCAAAGAGGCGCCGGTCGTCATAGATGCGCGAGAGG
>VGTA01000110.1 GCA_016874875.1 Deltaproteobacteria bacterium
GCGAACGATCACCTCCCCGGCCCCGTAGGACTGCGGGCGGAGGGCGCGGAGAATCTCGGCGAACTGCTCGGGCGTCATGCCGCGGAACAGCTCTAGCTGCGTCAGCAGCTCGTAGCTCGACTGGCTCATGTGGGCTGGCTCATGTGGGCTGGCTCGCGGCGGGGGCTAAGAGGCTAGGAGGCTAGGAGGCTAGGGCTAGGGTTAGGGCTAAGGCTAGGGCGGGGGGGCTGAGGCGCCTAGGCTCATCAGGGCTCCGACTCGTCGAGCGTGTCGTCGTCGCTGAGGGGGAGGTCGTCGCCCGCGCCCGCGCCCGCGCCATCGTCCGCGTCCGCGTCCGCGTCTGCCTCTGTCTGAAACAGCGGCTGCACGCACGCCTCCACCTCATAGGCGTTGAGGTAGGTCTCGCCGAGGGAGAGGCGCAGGAAGGTCTTGTCGGCGCGGCGCATCGCGAAACTCGACGAGAGGTTAAACAGCTTGTCGTGCTCCACGAGGTAGCCGCGCGGCGAGGGCTCGTGGCCGTGGACCACGAGGTGCTGGCGGGTGGGGCAGAGAGCGGAGATGTGCCCCAAGAAGCGCGTCACGTCCTCTGGGGGCGAGTAGCGGCGCCACAGCAGCTCGCTGAGCACGGCGCGCCCGGGCTGCACCCACTGCTGCGGGTTGGACACGTGGAGCCCCTCGGCGCTGAGGGCGGCGGCGTCAAAGCGCGTGGGCGGGGGCGCGCCGTGGGTGAACGACACGCCGCAGCGACTCCCCACCATCCACGGCCACTGCGAGAGGTCGCGCACGAGGGCGCGGCGCTCCTGCGCCGTGAGGTGCTCCTCAAAGCTGAACGCCTCGTCGGGGGTGAACTTGGCCACGCGCGGCCCGCCCACGTGCGCGTGCTCGTGGTTGCCCAAGATCGCCTTCACCCGCCTCGGCCAGCGCTCGAGCAGCCGCATAAAGCCGCGAAAGAGCCCGGGGGACTGGTCGTAATAGAAGTCACCGAGCACGTCGGTGTAGGGCGCCCACTCCGCCTGCGAGAGGTAGGGGCCGTGGAAGAGGTCGCCCAAGAAGAGCAGGCAGGCGTCGGAGCTGCGCTCAAAGATCTCAACCACGCGCAGGAAGTCCCTCAGGTTTCCGTGCAGGTCGCTCACCACGAGCAGCTCCCCGGGGCCCTCGATCCACGCGACTCGCCCGTCTTGGCGAAACTCAGCCATCTGTTCTCCTCGTAGGCGCGCTCAGCGCGCGTCGCCGCGCGGTGAGTCTCAGCCTGAGAGGAATAACACAAGCGGGCGGCGCCTGACTAGCCCTTCATTGCGGGCGCCCGCTCGCCGCTCGCCGCTTATGCGCCGCGCGGGTCACTTGGAGGGTGACAGGCTGGCCGAAACGATGGTATAGCGGCACGCGCGCCGCCACCCAGGGCGCGCAGAGCACAGGAGGCGCAGATGCCCACCCACCAAAAGCCCCTTGAGGTCGTCCCTGTCGCCCCCCCGCCCTCTGCGCAGCGCGTCGCGCGGCGCGCGCAGCGGTACCCCGACGAGGTGAAGCGCGACCGCTACGCCCTGCCCACCCACCTGCGCTCCCACTCCCCAGTGGGGTACCGCGCGCGCCTGTCGCTCAACGACGCGCAGGCGGCGCTCGCCCTGCGGCTGCTCGCCCTCGAGCCCCCCGCGCGCTTTGTGGCGGGGCCCCCCCTCACCGACCAGGAGCTCTTTGAGGAGTCCGCCCTCGGCGTGCTGTCGAGTCGGCAGTCCACCAATTTCGCCGGGCAGCGCCAGCGGGTCTTTGGGTCGCAGGAGAGCGCCCACATCGCCGCGCTCCTGCGGCGCATGCGGGGGGGGGAGGGCGCCCTCGACGGCGCCGCCTACACCCATGTGGTCCTCACCCGCCCCTACAGCACCCCCTTCACCAAGCTGCTCACCCTCGCCGGGCACAGGCCGCTGCTGAGTCTGCTGACGGTGCCGCTGCGCGCGATCCGCAAGCGCTACGCCGGCGCCACCGATATCCCCTCCATCGGCTACCTGCGCGGGCTGCACCTCGGCATCCTCGCCGACAGCCTAGAGCGCGCGGCGGTGGTGGCGTCGGAGGGGCGGCGGCGGGCGCTGGTGCACCTCGCGCCCCTCTGCGGCGCCCTCGCGCGAGAGAACCGCGACGCCCTCCGCGAGCTCTCCGAGCTCTGCGCCCTGAGCGCCCGCGAGCGCGCTGAGGGGTGGCGCGTGTCGCTGGTGGCGCAGGTGGGCTACGCCGCCGACGAGGAGCGCCTCGAGGCGCCGCGCGCCGACTGGCGCGCCCTCGGCGCCTGCCTCCTCGCGCTCCGCAGCGAGCGCATCCAGCCCGGCGTCAACCACGAGCCCAAGGCGCCCCCGCAGTACCACCAGCGCCAGGACATGGACGTCAGCGAGGAGCTCACCGTGCAGGCGGGGCGCGCCGCCTATAACGCCTTCTGCCGCTGGACGGGGGTGGACCGCGAGGTCGCCAAGCGCCTCATGCTCTCGGACCGCGTGGACGTGCTCACCCCCAACGGCAAGGAGCGCCTACGCCGCATCCGCCGCGCCCTCAGCGACGCCACCGACTGCCTCGTGCGCGACCTGCCGCTGTGGGCGGACCTCCCCACGGGGCGCGCCTTTAGCCGCAACGCGGCGCGCGGGCGCAAGGCCTTCGCCCTCGCCGGGCAGCGCATCTACCTCATGGGCCTCTCGGCGCGCGAGCTCGAGGAGGCGGGGGTGGACTGGGACCTCGCCGTGTGCGCCACGGGCGCCGCCGCCGCCCGCAGCGGCCTCTACGCGGAGCTGATGGGCTGCCTCCACATCCCCGAGGGCTGCGACCTGCTCGCGGGGGTGTGCCTGATGGCGGGGCCGGTGAACCAGAACGATATCGGCAAGACCTTCTATGGGCACCCCGACCTGCTCGACGAGACGCTCTCGGCGCGCCGCCCCACGTCGCTGCTGGTGTGGACGCTCAAGGCCAAGACGGTGGCGGACCCCGTGGGCAACGAGGAGCAGCTGCTGAGCGCGAGCCGCAAGGGGGCGCTCGTGGACCTCCGCGGCGGCCCCCACGACATCATCTCGCTGCACCAGGACGGCGCCTTCCACCCGTTCCGCGAGCGGGGCGAGGCGCGCAGCGAGGAGCGCGCCTACGCCGACGTGGGCAACTTTTTGACCTCGCCGGCGGGGGAGGGGATTGAGGGGAACGAGGGGCGGGCGTGGCCCCACGGGGCTGAGCGCATCTGGGGCTGAGCTACATCCGCTTGCCGCGCCGCGCGCCCTTGGCGCCGCGGCCCTTCCCGCCGCCCTCTCCCCCCTGCGCCTCCTGGAGCGCGCCGTGGAACAGGGCGATGAGCACCCCGTAGGAGCGCGCCCACGACACCAGCGCCTCGAGGCGCACCCCCGGCTCTAGGTCGAGCTCCGTCTCAATCGCCACGTCGCCGTCCTCGTCGATAAAGGCGCGTCCAAAGCGGTGGTCGCGATTCCACGCGTTCACCAGCGCCCAGCCGGCGCGGTACCCCGAGAAGTGCGAGATGAACGAGAGGACCTTGTGCTCGGGGTTGAAGTAGAGGCGGCTCTTGAGGTCGCCGAACGTGACCAGCACGCCGCGCTCGAGGGGCTTGGCGGTGTGCCCGAGGCGCTCGGCGAGGACCATGAGGTCGCGGTCGGAGAGCGCGCGCAGCACGTGGTTGGCGGCGTCCGCGTCCGCCTCCCCTGCCCCGCCCCCGCCCTCGCCCCCGCCCCCGCCCCCGCCCCCGCCCCCGCCCCGCCCCGCGTGCGCCTGGCTGAGCAGCTCCGCCGCCGCCTCCGCCTGCCGCTCCGCGAGCTCGCGCTGCCCGCGCGCGAGGTCCGCCTCCCGCTCAGCGGCGGCGCGCCCCACCTGGCACTCGATGAGCGCGCGCTGGTTTTCACGAAAGAGCTTCTCCACCTGCCCGTCGCGCGCGGCGCAGGCGCTGAGGGCGCTGAGGGTGCTGAGGGCGCTGAAGGCGCGGAGGGCGCTGAAGGCGCGGAGGGCGCGGAGGGCACGGAGGGCGCGGAGGGCGCGCGGCGCGGGGGGCTGGGGGGCGCGGGGGGCGGGAGGGGGCATCGCTCGCTCCTGGTGCGGTGAGGGGCGCGCGCCTCGCCGAGGGATTCGCGGCGGGGGCGGCGCTGTGGTACATCCTCTCACATCGCGCGCCATATCTACCACTCAGCCCGCGCGCCTAGAGGATGACCAGAGCATGGTCCCGCAGCTTCGGCCGGACGTTCAGAGCCTCGTAGACCCCCGCGGTCTCATCGTCTATGACCCCCACACCGGCCTGAGAGTCCTGCTCGGCCCCGAGTCCACCGTCCTCTGGAACGCCATGGCCAGCGGCGTAGCCAGCGAGGGGGCGCTGCGCTTAGCCACCCCCTCCCTCAGCGACGCGCAGCGGTTCGTGCGCCTCATGCAGCTCGACCAGGCGCTCCTGCTCGCCTCCCCCCGCTGGCGCCGCCAAGAGCACCTGTTCCACGCGCGCGCCAAGTCGGTGGACTCGCCCATCTACGTTCACCCGCTGCTCACCCACCAGTGCGTGCGCTGCGGCTCGTCATGCCAAGAGGTGCACGTGGGCCCCGTCAGCGCCCTGACGGCGGCGGCGATTCGCACCCACGAGCTGTGGCGGGGCGACCCGCACGCCACGCGCGCAGAGGACGCCTGGGTGGAGGCGGACGTGGGGGGGGTGAAGGGGGCGCTGATGCTACAGCAGGTGGACGGGCGCTGCGTGGTGTGGGACCGCGACAAGGGCTGCGCGATCCAGTCGGCGGCGGGGCCCAAGCTCAAGCCTGTGCCCTGTCTGCAGTACCCCTACACCCTCACGCGCACGAGCAAGGGCGTGTACGTGGGTCTGCAGGTGAGCTGCCGCAGCCTCCCGCAGAGCCTCAAGGAGGGCGCCGCCCTCCGCCCTACCGAGGTGGCGCAGTCCCTCGCCCCGCTCTTGATGGCCGGGGGACAGACGCAGACCCTCCCCGCCCCCGCCCCCCTCAGCGCCGGCAGCTACATCCCCGACACCGCCATCGAGGAGTGGTGGCGCTGGGGGGTGCGGGCGCTCGAGCGCGCGCTCGGCGACCTCGAGCAGCGGGCGCGCGAGTTTATGGACGAGCGCCGCTGGCGCGCCGCCGTCCGCGAGCTCAACGACTACGCGCACGAGTGGCTCCTGCGCGTGGACGAGTCCGACACGGGGGAGGAGTGGCTTGAGCACGAGCGCTGGCTGTCGCAGAGCCTCCTGCCCACGCGCCAAGACGTGCGCGCCTCGTTCGTGGACGATCTGCAGCTCTCGCTGCAGGAGGCGGCCGGCCTGCACCAGCGCGAGGGGCGCTGGCAGGAGATGAAGCGCCTCGAGCGCCTCTATGACGCCGTGGAGGTGTGGGCGGGGCGCTGGCCCGTCCCCGAGGCGCGCTGGCGCGGGCACGGCGGCGACCGCCTCCTGCTCCTCACGGCGCTCGAGGCGGTGTACAGCCACCGCCTCTTCTTGCTCGGCGACCTCATCTACGGCCTCGCGCACCTGCGCCTCCACCTCGAGCTCGCGGAGTCGCTCGCGTGCCTGAGCGCGCACCTCTCGGGGCGCGCCTATGTGGACGAGACGGAGGTGAACGACGCGGTGGCGCTGGTCTACCGCGCCCTGCGCGAGCCGGCGGTGGAGGGGACGCTTCGGCGCTGGGCGGGGGGGCTACGCTGGCTGATGAGCCCCGATGGCGTCCCTTACCGGCATGGCTTTGGCACCCTCGAGCCGCACCTCTTTAAGCACCCGAGCCACCTCATGCACAAGCAGCTCGTGGAGCGCGCGCAGCAGGCGGAGCGCGCGCAGCAGGCGGAGCGCGCGTCGGGGGAGTTGGCGGCGGCCATCACGAGCGCCCGCCTCGGCGAGCGCGCGCCGACGCCGTCACCGGCGGTGATCAAGGCGGAGGAGCTGGCGCGGGCGCGGGGCGAGGGGGCGGGGGAGCTCGGGGCGGGGGACGCCCTCGGCGCGCTGCCGCTCGGCGGGGACTTTGAGGGCGTGAGCGTCCTGTCGGCGCACGACCCCGCCGCCCTCAGCGCCGCCGCCGCCCCCAAGGGGAGTCCCGCGGACCCGTACCCGGCGCGCGGGGCGGGGGGGGGCGCGGGGGCGGGCGGGGGGGGGGCGGCGGGCGCGGAGGGCGCGGGGGGCGCGCCGATTCGCCTCCGCCGCCCCGCTAGCCCCCTCGCCCCCGCCGGCGTCGCGCGCGCCGGGGGGGGGCTCAGCTCGCCCTACGACCAGGCGGCGGGGGCGCGCGCGGCGGAGCAGCGGGCGCGGGTGTCGGCGGCGCTGCAGCACGTGGCGCCGCCGGCGGGCGGGCCGGCGAGCGAGGAGGGGGAGTCGTGAGCGCGGCGCCGTCTGTGGCGATCGTGGTGGGGGCGCGCCCGCAGTTCATCAAGGCCGCCCCCCTGCGCCGTGCCCTGCTCGCCGCCGGCGCCGACCCGTGGCTGCTGCACACGGGGCAGCACTTTGACGAGCAGCTCTCGGGCGTGTTCTTTGAGGAGCTGCGCCTGCCGGCGCCGCGCTGCCACCTCAACGTGTCGGGGGGCTCCCACGCGCAGATGGTGGGGCGCATGCTGCAGGCCATGGAGGGGCCGCTGGCGGCGGCGCGCCCGGCGTGGGTGGTGGTGATCGGCGACACCAACTCCACCCTCGCCGGCGCCCTCTGCGCCTCCTCGCTCGGCCTCCCCCTCGCCCACGTGGAGGCGGGCCTCCGCTCCCATCGCCGCGAGATGCCCGAGGAGCGCAACCGCCTCCTCGCCGACCACCTGAGCGCGCGCCTCTTCTGCCCCACGGCGGGGGCGGCGGCGCTGCTGGCGCGGGAGGGGGTGACGGCGGGGGTGGAGGTGGTGGGGGACCTCATGTACGACCTCGCGCTGCAGACGCGCCTCGACCCCGCCCACCTCGCCCGCCACGGGGCGCGCGCGGGCGGCTACCTCCTGCTCACGGCGCACCGCGCGGAGCTCTGCGCGCGCCCCGCGGAGCTCGCCGCGCGCCTGGCGTGGGCGGCGGGGCGGGCGCGCGGCGAGGGGGTGGAGCTGCTGTGGCCGGTCCACCCCCGCGCCCTCGCGGCGCTGCGCGAGGCCGACCTGCTCGAGCCGGACGCCGCCGCCCCCCTCGGCGCGCGCCCCCGCGCCGCCCTCGCGCCCCTGCGCCTCCTCCCCCCCGTGGGCTACGGCGAGATGGCCTCCCTCACGCGCGGGGCGCGCGAGGTGCTCACCGACAGCGGGGGGCTGCAGCGCGAGGCGTTCTTCTATGAGGTGCCCTGCACCACCCTGCGCGACGAGAGCGAGTGGCCCGAGACGGTGTCGTGCGGCTGGAATCGCCTGTGGGGGGACCGCGACCGCCCCCTGCCGCCGCCCTCGGCGCGCCAGAGCGCCGCCGCCCTCGGCGCGTTTGGGCGCGGTGACGCGGCGGCGCGGGTGGCGCGCGCCCTCCTCGGCGCGCAGCCCGCGCCCTAGCCCTCGCCCTAGCCCTAGCCCTCGCCCTAGCCCTCGCCCTCGCCCTCGCCACCGCCCTCGAGGTCACCCCCGCATGAATCAAGACGCCCTCGCCGCCCTCACCACGCAGCTCATCGAGAGCTACGACGAGCACCCCACGCTCCCCGACCAAGGGGAGCCGCTGCCGTCCCTAGAGGCGATCGTGGAGGTGCTGAGCGACGTGCGGCGTCTCCTGTTTCCGGGCTTCTACGCCGACGAGCACCTCCCGCTGAGCGCGCGCCCGCAGCGGGTGGGCTACTGGCTCTCGCGCCTGCACCAGCGCCTCTCGCGCGTGCTGTGCCTCGCCCTCGCCCACGACCGCGCGCGCCACGGGGCGAGCACGTCGGCGTGCCCCAAGGAGTCGGAGTCGCTGAGCGCGCGCCTGCTCGAGCGCCTGCCCGCCCTGCGCCTCGCGCTCATCTTGGACGCGCAGGCCGCCCTCGACGGCGACCCCGCCGCGGCCAACCTCGAGGAGGTGATTCTCACGTATCCGGGCTTTGAGGCGATCCTCACGCACCGCCTCGCCCATGAGCTCTATCTGGCGCGCGTGCCTTACCTACCGCGCGCGCTCTCGGAGCACGCGCACTCTCACACGGGCATCGACATCCACCCCGGCGCGCGGGTGGGGGCGTCGTTCTTTATTGACCACGGGACGGGAGTGGTGATCGGGGAGACGACGGTGATCGGGGACCGCGTCAAGGTGTATCAGGGCGTCACCCTCGGCGCCCTCTCGGTGAAGCGCACCCTCTCGGGGGTGAAGCGCCACCCCACCATCGAGGACGACGTGGTGATCTACTCGGGGGCGACGGTGCTCGGCGGCGACACGGTGGTGGGGCGCGGCTCGATGATCGGGGGCAACGTGTGGCTCACGCGCTCGGTCCCCCCGGGCAGCTCCATCGTGGGCACGCCGCCCTCCTTTGAGGTGCGCTGAGGGCGAGGGGCGCT
>VGTA01000111.1 GCA_016874875.1 Deltaproteobacteria bacterium
CCCCGCGCCCCCCGCGCCCCCCGCGCCCCCCGCGCCCCCCGCGCCCGCCGCGCCCGCCGCGCCCGCCGCGCCCGCCGCGCCCGCCGCGCCCGCCGCGCGAGTCGCCCTCGAGGACGACGGTGAGCGCGGGACGGTGCTCCGCGCGGGGCTCGACAAGACCAAGCGGGGCTTCCTCGGGCGCCTCAAGAGCCTCTTTACGCGCGCCAAGGCCATCGACGACGACCTGCTCTGGGAGCTCGAGGAGGCGCTCTTCACCGCCGACATCGGCGTCGCCACCAGCCAGGCGCTCCTCAAGACGATTCAGGGGCAGCTCAAGAGCGCGCAGCTCAAGGACGCGCAGCAGGTGTGGCGCCTCCTCAAGGACGAGATCACCGCCATCCTCAACCAAGGGACTCCCCCCCTCGACCTCGCCCCCCCCGGGCGCGAGGGCCCCACGGTGATCATGGTGGTGGGCGTCAACGGCGCGGGCAAGACCACCAGCGTGGGCAAGCTCGCCCACCGCTACGTGAGCGAGGGCAGGCGCGTGGTCTTGGCCGCCGGCGACACCTTCCGCGCCGCCGCCGTGGACCAGCTCGCCCGCTGGGCGGAGCGCGCGGGGGTGGACGTGGTGCGTGGGCGCGACGGGCAGGACCCCTCGAGCGTGGCCTTTGACGCCTGCCGCCTCGCCGCCGAGCAGGGCGCCGACGTGGTCATCATCGACACCGCTGGGCGCCTGCAGGCGCGCGTGGAGCTCATGGACGAGCTCGCCAAGGTCCACCGCGTCATCGGCAAGGCGCTCCCCGGCGCCCCCCACGAGGTGTGGCTGGTCCTCGACGCCACCAACGGCCAGAACGCCATCAGCCAAGCCAAGGTCTTCACCGAGCGCGTGGCGGTGTCGGGGGTGGTGCTCACCAAGCTCGACGGCACCGCCAAGGGCGGCGTCATCATCGGCATCAAGAACGAGATGCGCCTCCCCATCCGCTACATCGGCGTGGGGGAGCGGACCGTGGACCTGCAGGTCTTTGACGCGCGCGCCTTCACCGAGGCGCTCTTTGAGGGCGTGGACGCCTGAGGCGCTCCCCCTGATGTTGTTCAGAATCCTGCACGCGCCGCACAGAGCCCCACTGAGAGGTTGTGCGCGCCGCCCGCTCGTGATACGAACTAGCACCCCCCCGCACACCCCACTAGAGAGGTTGAGGTGATGCCTCTATCGCGACCCTCCCAGGCCCTCATCTCGCTCTGCGCGCTCGCCACGCTCTCGCTGGCCACTCCCGCGCACGCAGACGACTACGATTTTACAGAAGAGACCGCGGAGCAGCCCACCGGTGACGGCGGGGGCGGGGGCGGCGGGAGCGGGGACGACTTTGAGTTCGACACCCCCCTCGACACCTCTGACACAGGCGGCGGGGGCGGCGGGGGCGGGGGCGGCGGGGGCACGCCGAGCTTCCTGCAGGCGACGCAGGGCGGCGGCGTTGAGGAGGAGAGCCAGCGCCGCCCCCTCACCCCCGAGGAGCTCGCCGCGCTGCGCGCCGCGGAGGCGGAGCGCGTGTGGGTGCTCCAGCGGCGCCCCTTCCTCAAGAAGCACCGCCTCGAGCTCGCCCCCATGGCGGGCCTCAACGCCAACGACCCCCTCATCCACTTCGCGACCGTCGGCGCCGACCTCAACTACTTCCTCAACGAGGAGATGGCCATCGGGCTGCGCGGCAGCTACACGCTCAACGTCGAGACGAGCTCGTTTGACGAGGTGGTGCAGGAGTACAGCGTCTTCCCCAAGATTTCGCGCCCCATCTGGTCGGGGAGCGCCAACTTTCAATACACGCCCCTCTACGGCAAGCTCGCCGTCTTTGGCTCGTGGATTCTCCCCTGGGAGCTCTATACGCGCGCCGGCGTGGGCTGGCTGCAGACCTTTATCGACGGGCGCGTCTTTGTCACCGCCGGCGCCGGCCAGCGGTACTTCATGAACCGCTGGATGACGTTCAACCTCGACCTCAACTACCAGATCTTCCAAGAGACCTTCGGTCCCGACGAGTCCGTGCTCCTCAACAACCTGGTCTTCAGCGTTGGCATGAGCTTCTATCTCCCCACCGACTTTGAGTACCGGGAGCTGAGATGATTCGCCCCCTCGCCCTCGCCCTCGCCCTCGCCCTCGCCCTCACCGCCGACCTCGCCGCCCACGTCGCCGCCCCGCGCGCCGCGCGCGCCGACGTCAAGGAGGGGGTCATGAAGCGCCTTGAGGAATCCGCCGCCGTGCGGCGCCGCAAGGTGCTGCGCGACGGGCGCCTTGAGGCCGCCCTCTCCCTCGGCACCACGCTCGGCGACACCTACAACCGCGCCTTGCCCGTGGGGCTGATGGGGCACCTGTACCTGAGCGATTCGTTCGCGCTCGGGCTCAACGCCTTCTACGGCATCAACCTCGAGACCAGCATCGTGGAGCGCATCAGGGCCGCGCGCCCCGGGCGCCTCGCGGCGAGCAGTTTCGCGGGCGTGGGCTTTGGGGCCTCGCTGGAGGCGACGTTCGTGCCGGCCTTCGGCAAGCTGTCGCTGCTCGGGGTGATGAACAGCGTCTACGACATGAGCTTCATCGTGGGCGCCGGCGTGGTGCAGGTGAGCGGCGCGGAGCCGTTTGGGCAGATCGCGCCCGCGCCGGTGGTGGGCGTGGGCTTCCGCGTCTTCGCCAACGACTCCCTCGCCGTCTCGCTGCAGCTGCGCGACTACATCTACTCCCGCTCGCAGAGCGCCGTGCGGGTGGTGGACCCCGCCACCAACAAGGTCACCTACAGCCAGCAAGAGCGCTGGCAGAACCAGCTCTTCTTCACCCTCGCCTTCAGCTTCCTGACGGGTGAGCCGCGCTTCAGCGAGTGAGCGGCCTTCAGCGAGTGAGCGGCGCGCGCGCGGGGGGCGACGGAGGCAGCAGATGAGGCAGACGATCCTGAAGTGTCTCGGCGGGCCCCGCGCCCGCCATGCCACGGCGGCGGGGGGCGCTGCCGCGGCGTGGGCGGTGAGCGAGGCGGTGGTGTGGTACGTGGACGCGCGCTGCGATTCGCCCGCCCTCGGCTTCCTCGCCATCGTGCTGTGGGTGCTCTGCGCCCTCGGCGCCGCCTGGCTCGCGGTGATGGCGCTGAGTCCGCAGCTCATCACCCCGCAGGTGCTCGCGGACTGGGCGGGGCGCGACGCCCCGCGGCTCGCCCTCCCTCCCCTCGACGACTTTGACCCGCGCCGCCACACCGTCAACCCCCAGGGGCGTTTTCGCGTGCTCTTCGCCGCCGCCACCATGGCGCCGCTCCTCTGGGCGCACGCCGCCCACGACGGCTTCCTCACGCGCTACCAGCGCGAGGGGGCGGCGCGCATCTACCTGCGGAGCGACGAGCACCTCACGCGCCTGCGCGGCCTCAACCTGCTCGCCGCGCAGGCGGGGGCGGGGCGCGAGGTGCGCGTGAGCCCCGCCCTCCGCGACGCCCTCTGCGCCCTGCTCGCCGACGCCCACGAGGGCGTCCGCGCGCGCGCCGCCTTCGTGGCGGGCGCCCTGCGCCTCGAGGCCGCCACCGCGCCGCTCGAGGCGCTCGCGCGCGACGACGAGGCGCTCCGCGAGGTGGCGCTCCTCGCCCTCGGGCAGCTCTCCGCGCCTCCCCTGCGCGCCAACCCCGCCCACGGCGCCCTCCAGCGCCTCGCGGCGCTCCCCGCCCTGCGCGCCGCCGCCCCCTACGCGCTGGCGGTCGCGCTGGGCGCGCAGCGCCTCACCGACGCGGGGAGCGTGGAGGCGCTGCGGGCGATCTACTCTCTCGCGAGCGGCGTGGGGGGGGACGTCAAGGCGCGCGAGGCGGCGGCGTGGGCGCTCGGCGAGACGCGGGACGCGGCGCACGTGCCCTTTCTCGGCGCCGCGCTCTCCGACCCCGCCCTCAGCGTCCGCTGCCTCGCCGCCAACGCCCTCGAGAAGCTCATCTCCTTTGAGAGCTCCGCGCCCCTGCGCGCCGCCTTTGAGCGCTCGTCGCGCGCCGAGGAGTGCCCGCTGGTGGAGACGCCCACGCAGCAGGGGGGGGCGTCGGTGGTGATGATGCCCCGGTGGAGCTACCAGCTCACCCTCGTGCGCGCCCTCGCCACCACCGACGACCCGCTGCTGCTCGAGTGGCTCGTGGCGCGTCAGCGCGACGTGGACCCCATGACGCACAAGCTCATGAAGAAGTACTACGAGGCGCTCGTGGAGCGCGACCGGCAGGGCCTGCTCGAGGAGTTCAAGCGCCGCAACGCCGAGCGGGGCGGGGGGCGCCCGTGAGCGCCGAGAGGGCGAGCGCCGAGAGGGTGAGCGCCGAGAGGGCGAGCGCCGAGGGGGGGCGCGCCGGCGGGCAGATGAATCCCCAGGTCTGGGCCTTTGGGGGCGCCAAGGGGGGCGTGGGGCGCTCTGTCATCTGCGCCGCGGTGGCGTGCGCCCTCGTGCGGCGCGGCGCGCGCGTGATCATGATCGACTTTGACCTCGGCTCCGCCAACCTCCACACGCTCATGGGGGTGATGCAGCCCAAGGCCAACCTCGAGCAGTGGATTCTGGGGCAGGCGGCGCGCCTCGACGAGGTGTGCTCGCCCACGCCCCTCGAGCGCCTCTCGCTCATCAGCGGCGCCTCCTCCATCTACAACCCCTCGCACCCCACCCCCGAGCAGCTCAGGAGAGTCATCCACGAGGCGCTGCAGCTCGAGGCCGACTACATCCTGATCGACCTCGGGGCGGGGATCCACCCGCACACGCTCGATTTCTTCAACGTGGCGGGGCGCAGCTTCATCGTCACCACCCCCGAGCCCACCTCGATCCAGAACAGCTACGCCTTTTACCGCGCCGCCCTCTTGCGCCGCCTCGAGGTCACGCTCACGGAGCACCCGTGGCTCGAGAAGATTCTGCGCCGCGCCTCCCTCGCCAAGGGCGACGCGCGCATCACCTCCCTCGGGCAGCTCCTCGATATGGTGCGCGAGCTCAACTACGAGCTCAGCCGCGACGTGATGACGCGCCTGCAGAGTCTCCGCGCCCCCCTCGTGATCAACCGCGCCTACCCCGACGACGAGCCGCAGGTCCTCAAGGCGCTCGGCGCCATCTGCCGGCAGTACCTGCACACCGACCTCGAGCACGCCCTCACGCTCCCCGAGGACAAGGCGCTGCGCGGCGCCGTGCGCCGCCTCCGCCCGCTCCATGAGCTCGAGGCCGACTCGCCGTTCGCCGTGGCGGTGGGCGGGTGGGTGGGGCGCATGCTGAGCGAGGCGCCCTACGCGCCCATCCACGAGGACTTCCTGCCGCTGGTGGGCGCGCCGTCCTTCCTCTCGGTGAGTCCGCCCGCCGCCCCGCGCGCCGGCGCGGGACTCACCACGGCGGTGCCGAGCACGCCAGGGGAGGCGCTGCTGCGGAGCGCCATCTCCGCCCTCAACGAGGTGCAGCGCCTCGACGAGGCGCGCGCGGCGCAGGCGGCGGGGCTCGCGGGGCGCGACTGGAAGGCGGTGGCGTGGGGAGATTCGCCGGCGGAGGCGGCGCAGGTGCGCGAGGCGCTCTACGAGTCCTCCGCCGCGCAGCTGCGCGCCCCCGACCTGACGCCCACCCCCCTCGGCGACGTGCAGATGCGCGACCCCGTGGAGCACGAGGTGGTGTGCTTTGAGGAGGAGGTCCGCACCGACCTCGGCTGGTTCCACCTCAAGACCGCCGACCTCGCCCCCTTCTCCCCCGCCATCCGCACCTCCATCTACCAGGCGGGCGAGCGCCTCGTGCTGCACGACAAGAGCTACCGAGAGCGCTACGAGCACGGGGCGCGCGGCGCCGACATCGCCAAGCAGGTGGAGCGCCTCCACCACGAGAGCGCCGAGCACCTCAAGCGCGGCGGGGCGCAGGCGTGGTGGGCGGCGCGGGCGCTGTCTTGAGCGGGGGTCGCGCGGAGGGTCACGCGGGGGTCGCGCGGGGGTCGCGCGGGGGTCGCGCGGGGGTCGCGCGGGGGTCGCGCGGGGGTCGCTTTAGTGCTTGTGTGAGGCGCGCCGGGGCGTTAATCTCGCTCCTAGCGCCCCGCAGGCGCGCCCCCGTCTCAGCCCCTCAGAGAGTCCCCATGCGTCTCACCCCCCTCGCCCGTGTCCTCTCGCTCGTTGGCGCGCTCTGGCTCGTCGGCGCCCTCGGCGCCCTCGGCGCCCTCGGCGCGCGCCCCGCCGCCGCGCAGTCCCTCGACGTGCGCCTTGACAGCGCCCTGAGCGGCGGGCTGATGGTGGGCTCGGCGGGCCGCGAGACCATCGTGGGCACCTCGCCCATGCTCATGGATTTCGACGCGGCCTTTATCTTTGATGGCGACGAGAGCGTGGAGTGGGTGCTCGGGGCGCTGATGCAGATGCAGTACACCCCCGCCTTTGGCCTCAACCCGCAGGTGCGCCTGCGGCGCCACGCGGGCCCCTTTGAGACGTTCGCCGGAGTGGGCGTGCCCGTGTATGTGGCGCCGCTCACGCGCCTCGGCGCCGAGGTGAATCTGGGGGGCGCGTTCCCCAAGGACGCCCCGCTCGCGCTCGTGGCGAGCGTCAGCGCCACCACCTTCTTCATGGGCGCTGACTTGCCTGAGGGCAGCGCGGTGTTTACCTTTAACGGGGCGGTGGGACTCCGGCTGACCTTCTAGCGCCGCTCGCGTCGTCACCCTCCCGTTCCCCCCTCCCCCTCGATCGCGGCGCGTGGGCGCCGCGCTAGGAGCCTCGGATGAATATTGAGTTGACCTCAGGTAAAGACGTGCTCGTCACCGACATGCTGCGCGAGCGCGTGGAGCAGAAGCTCGCCAAGGTAGAGTCCCGCCTCGGCCAGCAGCTGTTCTTCCGCGTGCGCTTTGAGCGCGAGGGCGCCGATGTCGTGTCGTGTCACATCCACTTCCGCAGCACGCGCAACGAGTTTGACGCCAAGGCCTCCGAGGACGAGGTGGTGAAGGCGGCCGACAGCGCCGTGGCCAAGATCGAGCGCCAGCTCAAGAAGCTGCAGGACAAGCAGAGCGCGCGCGGCGGGCTGACGATTCGCGAGACGGTGGACCTCGAGGAGCCGGCCGGCGAGGGCGCTGAGGGGTCGGACCTCTAAGCCCGCCAGCCCCGCGGAGGTCGCCGATGGGCGAGATCATCAACGGTCGCTACCACATCGAGCGCGAGCTCGGGCGCGGCGGGATGTCGGTGGTCTACCTAGCGCGCGACGAGCGCCTCAAGCGGCAGGTGGCGGTCAAGGTGCTCCACCCGCACCTCGCCGCCCGCGACGAGTCGCGCCGCCGATTTTTGCAGGAGGCGACGGCCATCGCGCGCCTCGAGCACCCCTCCATCCTCAAGATTTACGACTACGCCACCCCGCAGGACGAGCGGTCCTATATCGTGAGTCAGTACGTGCGCGGCGTCACGCTCAAGCAGTGGTGCGAGGCGCGCGCGCCGCTCCCGTGTGAGCTGGTGGCGCTGGTGGCGCAGCCTGTTTTCGAGGCGCTCGCGCACGCGCATGAGCACCAGATCATCCACCGCGACGTGAAGCCCGAGAACATCATGGTGTGCGCGCAGGGGGGGGCGCCGATTTTGATGGATTTCGGCATCGCCCACCTCGTGGACGCCGAGACGCTCACGGCCACGGGCGCGGTGATCGGCTCCCCGGCGCACATGGCGCCGGAGGTGGTCAACGGCGACGAGCTCACGGCGAGCGCCGACGTGTTCAGCATGGGCACCGTCCTCTACTGGATGACCTGCGGGGCGCTCCCGTTCGTGGCGCCCAACCCCGCGGCGCTCTTCCGCAGGATTCTCGAGGCGCGCTTTGACCCCGTGCTCGAGCGCCGCCCCGACGCCCTCGGCGCCTTCGCCCGCCTCGTCGAGCGCTGCATGCGCCGCCTGCCCGCCGAGCGCCCCCCCTCGGCGCGCGCGGTGGCGGCGGAGCTGCGCGCGCTCTTGACGGAGGCCGGCCTCAGCGACGTGGACGCCGAGCTGAGCGCCCTCGCCGCCGACGCCGAGGGCTACCGCGCCGCCCTCCCGGCGCGCCTCGTGGCCTCCTATGTGGAGGCGGGGCGCGCGCGCCTCGCGGCGGGCGACGTCTCGGGGGCCGTGGACCGCCTCCGCCGCGCCCTCGCCCTCGACCCCGCGTGCGCCGCGGCGGCGGACCTGGTGGCGCAGATCGGGGCGGCGGGCCGCGGCAGGGCGCGCTGGTGGGCGGCGGCGGCGCTCGCGGCGGCGGCGGCGGGCGGCTTGTGGGCGCTGGGGGAGGAGAGTCCCCTCGCGCTCCCCGCGGCGCGCGCGGCGGGGGAGCTGACGCCGGAGCAGGGGCGCGCGGCGGGCGGGGCGCTGGGGGCGGGGCAGGGTGAGGCGCAGGGTGAGGCGCAGGGTGAGGCGCAGGGTGAGGCGCAGGGTGAGGCGCAGGGTGAGGCGCGGGGCGAGGCGCGGGGCGAGGCGCGGGGCGAA